>JANXPR010000399.1 GCA_025357215.1 Acidobacteriaceae bacterium
GGTGCCGGCGGCGTTGGTCGTGTGGCGGCAGGAACTGGATCGCAACCCCAACGATCCCGGCCTTTACGAACGCTTTGCCGAGTTTCTGGAAGGCAACCGCCTGGGCACGGAAGAAGAAGCGGTTTTCAAGCGCGCAACCCAACAGTTTCCGGGAAGGAACTGGTACCACAAACTGGCTCGCTGGTATCTGAGTAAGAAACGCGACCAGGACTTACAAGCGCTCTCTCAACAGGTACTCAAGATTTTTTCCGGCAGCGACCTGGAAGCTTATCTGGACAATGCATCCGGCATGCCCTTGCGGCTTGATCTGGAATTCAACCAATTAGCGCATGAGCGTTTTCCTCACAATCTGGCCTTCGTCCGTCACCTGATGAGCTTGTATCAAACCAAAGAGTTCCGCAATGACCCACTGTGGGAATCTCTGTTGCGCCAACATTGGTTTGAAGATGACATGTTGCGCAATCAGTTTTTCGAATTTCTCTCTCGCCGCGGAAAATTGGACGCTGAACTCCAGGCCTTGAATGCCGCGAATGGCGACAAGACAGATTGGGCGGCACGAGCCACGGCCAATCCGGTAAGCACGCGGTTTGTGGCGGAAGCGCAGTTGTGGCGGTCGCACTTTGAAGATGGCGCGCCGGTGATCGCCGCCGTGGCGCAGCAGTATCCCGCGGATGCTGACCTTGGACAACGCGCTTCTTCTGTTTACCGCTCCCTTGCATACTTTGAGCCTAGGGACACGGAGGTTGCGGTCCAGATTGAATCCAATTTGCTCAAGTCCATGCCCGCCGACCGCGACACCATGGCGCGCATCGGTGACATTTACTCTGACCGCGAACTTTTCACCCAGGCCGCGCCGTACTGGAACCGAATGACGGAAACCGAACCGGGCAAACCTGCCAGCTATGAAGAGGCCGCCACTGTTTACTGGGACTATTACTTCTTTGACGATGCTCTCCGCCTGCTGAACCTGGGCCGCACAAAGCTAGCTGACGATTCGCTCTACAGTTACCAGGTTGGCGCGATTTATGAAAACAAGCGCGACTACGCGCGTGCCGTGGACGAATACGTGAAAGGGGCTCTCGCCGACGGCGGCAACTCCGAATCCCGCAGTCGCCTCTTGCAATTGGCCACGCGCAAATCCGGACACGACCTGGTTGACGCCGCCACGGACAAAGCCGTCACGGCCTCAAAGTATGATCTGTCAGCCATCGATCTGCGCATCGCCGTCCTGGAGGCCCAGCAGCGCAAGGCCGACATCGCCACGTTGCTGAATACGGCGCTCGATCGCAGCACGTCCGTGGAAGTGCTCGAAAGCATCGAAAACACTGCCAAAGAAAAATCCCTGGAAGCCGTGCGGCGACATGCGCTGGAACGCCAGGCCGCTGTCAGTACAGATCCTATCCGGCGTCTGGAGCTGCGTTATGCGCTGGTGAATTTTTACGAGCAGAAGAAAGATATGGTTTCAGCACAGCATAATGTGGAAGCGCTGTATCAAGACAATCCCAAGATCATGGGCGTTGTCCGCTCCACTGTGGACTTCTATTGGCGCAACAAACAACAACAGAAAGCCATTGACGTTTTGGTACAAGCCGCCAATAGTTCGTATCCCGCGATCAAGACGAAATTCACTTACGAAGCAGCACGCAAGATGACGGAGACCGCGCAATACCAACCGGCCCGCAAGTTGCTCGTTGGTCTGGTGGAAAGCGACCCCTACAATAGCGAGTATCTCGCCGCAGTGGCTGATACCTATGCGCGCTCCGGAGACCAGGCCGGCCTGCGTGACTTCTATCTGGAAAAGATCAAGTTCTTCCAGAAGTCCACGCTGTCACAAGACGACCGCAAGTCGCGCATCGCGGCGTTGCGTCGCGGATTGATTCCAGCGCTTACCTCGCTTAAGGACTACGCGGGCGGTATCGATCAATACATTGAAATCATCAACGCATATCCTGACGACGCTGGCGTCACCTCTGAGGCTGCCTATTATGCGCAGCGGTATCAGCGCAAAGACCAGCTCCTGAACTTCTACGTCAAGACGGTGGCAGCGTCTCCGAAAGACTCGCGCTGGGCTGTGGTGTTGGCGCGCGTGCAGACGACGAATGAAGATTTTGATGCGGCCATCAGCACGTATGCTCAGGCTATAAAGATCCGTCCTGACCGTGTTGACTTGCAAACGGCCCGTGCGGCCCTTGAAGAACGCTTGCTGCGCTTTGACGACGCCGCCACCGACTACGCGTCACTCTACGAGTTGGCCTATCACGATACCAAGTGGATGGAGAAAGTAGCCGAGATCCGCGCCCGCCAGAGCAAGCCGGACCTTACTCTGCAGGCGCTCAAGGTAGCGTTCATCGATGGTCGCCCAGAAGGGCCTGCGAAGTATTTCACAGTCGCCGAGCGTCTGGAAGGCTGGAACATGCTTGGGCCGGCGCGTGAATATGCGGAAAAAAGTGTGGCCGCCGCCGGCAACGATCTGCTGGCCGGTTCTGAAAACCATTCCGGCGCGCAGGTCTACACGCGCATCATGACTCGTCTGCGCCAGCAGGAAGCCGCGTATCAAAAACTAAACTCTGCCATCACTGCCGCACAACAACTTCCTCCAATCGCACAACAGGTGGCCAAAGGCGGACTCGATGCCACGACCAGCGCCGAGCTTCGGGCCAACCTCCTGCGCACGCGCAACAACAACGCGCGTAGCGGCATGGCTGCGTGTATGCGTGAGATGGGCACGGCAGTGAGTAAATACTTCACTCCGGAAGAAAAACAAGCCATGGCGCAGTCACTCAACGTCAAGAATGACACGCTGCAGCGCGACCAGGTTTATGACTATTTGATGCCTTTGGCGGAAAAGGCCGGGTTTGCCGATTTCCAGGTAAAAGTAATGTTTGAGCAGGGAATCGCTGGAGGACAACACACACAGTGGCTCCAGAATCTTGAGCCTCTTCAACTGCGCCGTTTAAAGCTTATGGAATTGGGTCAACAATGGGAACGCATTGCGGGCGCTACTGGACCCGCAGGCGCGAAGAGCAGCAATCTGCAACGCTCCGCGCAGGTCTTTCAAATGGCGGGCAGCCCAGACGATGAGTTGCGCGTGCTACGCAAGATCGACGCCATCAGTTACCTCAATCAAGACCGCTACTTTGAGCTTCTGTTATCCAAGGAACCGCAGCAACTCGAGCGCTACGCTGCTGTTCAGTACAGGCGTGACGCCGTTACCAATTTCCTGCTGGCCCACTCTGACGCGGACAGAACCATCAACGCAGTGCACGCGGCACGTCTCGAACGGCCCGCGGTCTGGGATTCCGCTTACACATCTTTGGTCGGACTCTATTTCAATGATCCGTCACCGCGTATCCAGAGTGCTTTTCAAACCGCTCTGGCTGACGGAACCATTGGCGAACGTCTCGGCAAACCTTTGGACCGCAATCAATCTCTCGCCGGCGACGTGTGGTTTACTTACGGTTCGCGTTACGGCGAATATCTTGGCGCCACCAAGAAAGGCGATCCAGAAGACTTTCTTGCGGCAGAAATGGAGCACACCCCCGGCCGCGCGGGAGCGTATTTCAACACAGCCGTTTATTACGAAGACTCTGTAGATCTGCCGCGGGCCATTGCTGACTACCAGCATGTGATGGAACTCGCTCCGCAACGGATTGACGTTCACAACCGCCTTGCCGGCATCTACTGGAAGCAGAAGAAAAATGACCAGGCGATTGCCGAATGGAAGCGTGTTTTGGAGATGTTAAAAGCGCAGGCATCTTCGCGTGGCGTGCCTGAAACCTTCTGGGGCGACTTCTCAGCGACGGTCACTAGCCTGGCCACGCGTCGCATGCTGCCGCAGTTTCAGCCGGACATCAATCAGGTCCTGCACTCTTACGTAAAGAACAACGGGACTTACCGCGTCCTTCCGCTGTTGCGCAGCACGTTGCCTCGCTTGGAGAACTCAGCAGCGGCGACCGCGTTCGTGATTGACTTGTCCAACGATGCGCAGGAAAAGTTTGAGTTCCTGCGGCAATTTATTACTGGCAACACGGACCTTAAGCTGGATGTGGAACCGATCTATGCGCGTGTTCTGGTGTTAGCGCAAGAGCACATGGAAAAGTCAGAAGGCGGAATGAAAGCGTACGCCCAGTCTGAACTGGATCAGATCAGAGTTCAATGGCTGCAACTCTTGTTCAAGACCAAGCAGTTTGACCGGGCGCGTGAAGAGCTCAACAGCTTGCCCAAATCTGTTTGGGAAACACAGCCGGCGGACCTGGTGCCTTTGCAACTCAAGCTGGCCGCGCAAAACAACTCGCTCGATCCAATTCTGGATGGATATCGCGCAGACCTGGAGCATGCACCGGCGAGCGAAATCCTGCGCAAGGCTGCCACGGAACTCCAGCAAAGCGGAGACAAGCCTTCCGCGCGCAAGCTGCTGGAATTGGTATTTGCCCGTGAAATTGAAAATCATAACCTTACGGCGGCCAACATGCTCGGCCTGGCGGACATCCGCATCCAATCGGGCGATCTGGAGAGTGGCGTGGCGCTGCT
>JANXPR010000442.1 GCA_025357215.1 Acidobacteriaceae bacterium
TTCTCGTGGTGCAAGTCATCCAGAAACCTGACGCCCAGAGGCCCCACGCAATCATCGACGAATTCTTTGTGCTTCCCCAGTTTCGCAGCCCTGAAGTACTCGCAAAGGTCACAGATTTCACGATCAAATCCTGCCGGGCGCTTGGTATTTGCGCGTTACACCAAAGGTTTGGCCGGCAGTGGTATGTCATGACAACTTGGCTTTAGTGATCTCGGAGCATCCGATGCGGGTAAACCTGATTCGTACCCTTGGAGGTTCTGGGAGCACTCTGACTGCTCCGTTCTTGTGTTTCGTTGTTCTATCGGATTCACCCTTAGCTCCCTCCAGAAGGCCTAGCCGTATTGCGCAAGAACGATGCCATCCTTGGGGCGAGTACCTGCAAACTGTAGTGCTGCTCGACCACTTCTCTGCCGATTCGGCCCATCGCTTGGGCCTGATCAGGGTTTTGCAGGAGCCACTCAACCATTTCGGTCCATTCGGTCGGACTCTTTGGTCCGAAACCGAGATTTCCCAGGCCCAACACTTCCGCGTTCATGCCAATCGGGGACACTACCACCGGCACTGCGCACGCCATGTAGAGCAACATCTTGTAACTGCATTTCCCCATCCCCCAGGGTGTGTCCTCAACCGGCATCAGTCCAATGGTCATTTCCTGTACTGCGCGGACCTCATTCGCAGGCGACCAGGGAACGTACTCAAACTGGTCGGGCGAAAGATACTTGAAGCTGGGCGGACGCTCGGAAACAACCCGCAACACAACGTCTTTATGTTTATTGAGTACTGGAAGAAGGGCCTTTTCAACTTCATAAAGATACGTCAACCCCACCGCTAACCCTGACCAGCCGATGATGCGCCGCTTGCTGGCGGCCTGCAACGCTGGCGAGGGGGTGAAGCGATCGACATCGACTGCCGTCGGCAGCAAGCAAATGTTGTCATGCCATTGGCGGGTAAAGTCCGCAATGAAAGCATTCCCGCAGATGGCGCCGTCGCACATCTGCACGATGTTCCTGAATCCTGTTCGGCCTCGGCGGTTCAGCCATACAGCATCGTCAACGTCAATGACGCGGGGACGCTTGGTGAAAGGCTCCAGAGTCTGTAGGGTTGAAACCATCTCACGCTGCAAGAACGTGAGATCGTAGCTGTGGGAATTGAGCACCGAGGGGACACGGTCTAAGACAGTCCCGGCGAGCCAGAACGGCCGCAGTAGCTTGTTGCTAGGCGGCCAACTGCTCAAGCGAGCGTAATACTCGTCCATTTCAATTCCATGCTGCCGCAACCATGGAATGTATTGGCGGACTCGGAATCGCGCTGACGGAACATCTCTTGCGCCTGAGAATGCAGCAACGCGTAATGGTTCCATTCTTACCTAAGACGCTCCAGTTCTGATCGCCCGGCATACCCAATACGGCATGGAGTCTGAAAATTGGATGTCTGTGCAACCGGCGGATTCCAGCATCGCGACGATTTGTTTCCTGGTGAACCGCTTTTCCAGCTTGGTTCCAAAGCGATCGAGCGCATCGGTCCGCATAAAGTAAAAGCTGCGATGGGCATAATACTTGAGCGGCCAGGATGACGGAACCGGAAGGTATTTTGCCGCGCGAGCCAAAGGCCAGTAGACGCAAGCCGCAATCACCTGCGAAAGTCCGTATCGCATCGGAAATGGAAGAGCGCTGATGACTCGCCGGACCAGATCGGACATTTTCCAGATTGCCCGAAACCAGGCGGGGCGGTTGTCAAAGGCGTAAGGGTCAAACTCAGTGTTGTTCGCTCATGCGGCTTGAACACTAACCGCATTGTGTAAAAACCAATCCTGGAACATGAGTACGGTCCAGATTGAGTATTGCCAATTGCGTCCGCCAGAAAGATGTTCGTGCCATCGCGCTTGAATGATCTTTGCGTTAAAGAGGCCATGTCGCTGCAAGGCTTCCTCCGAAAGTAGTTCGTCGGCCCAAGGCCGCAACGGTCCTCGGAGCCAGCTATCAATCGGTACGCCGAACCCCATTTTAGGACGATCGATCAAGTTCTTTGGCACGTATTTGTACAGGACCTGGCGGAGAATCCACTTGCTGACGCCGTCGCGCACCTTAAGGTGCATTGGCAGTTTCCACGCGAACTCAACGACGCGATGATCGAGAATGGGCACGCGCGCCTCCAGGCTTACCGCCATGCTGGCGCGATCAACTTTAGTGAGGATGTCATCCGGCAAATAGTTGACAGTGTCAGTCAACATCATCAACTCTTCCAAAGTAGGAAGCCAGGCTGCATCTTGGATGAACTTCAATACCGTGTCCGGCTCGCAAGAGCCGGGAACAACTTCAGCAGTATCTGTCCATTGCGACAAGGCGCGCAGATAGATCGCATGCGGTCCATTCATGTCCAGAATCTGCGCCAGTTTGTGTGCTTTGTCACCAACCGCAGCCAGACGTTTTCGCTTCGGTACCACCGGCTGGACCCAGCCATATATGCTGTCGATCTTGCTGGGTGAAATCGTGGTAATCATACTTGCGGCTGTCTTGCGCACCGGCGAAGGAAACCACTTGAGTCGCTTCCAGAGGGAATTGATCACCGAGTAACGGTTGTAGCCGGCGAAAAGTTCATCACCACCATCACCCGAAAGGCTGACCGTTACGCTTTGGCGAGCCAGACGTGACACCAGAAACGTGGGAATCTGCGATGAATCCGCGAACGGTTCGTCGTACATGGAAGGCAGTTCCGGAACCACTTTCATGGCTTCTTCCGCCGTGACGTAGAGTTCCGTATGATCCGTGCCCAGGTGTCCGGCAATCTGCTTTGCGTGTTGGGCCTCATTGAAACCGTCTTCGTGGAATCCAATGGTAAACGTCTTGATGGGGCGAGAGCTTTGCGATTGCATTAAGGCTACGATCGTGGACGAGTCAATGCCGCCAGAAAGGAATGCCCCCAAAGGTACGTCGGCAATCATGCGCAACCGTACCGCGTCCATAAGTTTTTGTTCCAATTGTTCGATTAATTCAGCATCGGTAGCGATGGCTCGTGATCGGACACCTTCTCTGGCAATCTCTGATGCCGACCAAAAGCGATGGTTCACGGGATCGGCATCCGAGGCGCTCAAGGTCAAGATACAACCCGGCTCAAGCTTATGAATGTCTTTGTAAATCGAGTGAGGCGCTGGGACATAGTTGTGGCGCATGAATAGGGCCAGTGAATCGCGGTCTACCTGGCCTGCAAAACCGGGATATTGGTGAATGGCCTTCAATTCAGAAGCGAAGACGAAATCACCCTCCACCCGGCCATAATAAACAGGCTTAATGCCCAGTCGGTCCCGCACCAAATGCAATTCGCGTTTCTTGGAATCCCACAGCGTAATTGCAAACATACCCACGAACCGCTGGACAGCTGCCACCAGGCCCCATCGCTCAATCGCCTCCAGAGCAACTTCGGTATCAGAATGGCCTTTCCATGAATAACCCGGCCCGAGTTCGGCGCGGATCTCTTCGAAGTTGTAAATCTCTCCGTTGAAAATGATCACAAATCGCTGCGAAGACGAGGTCATTGGCTGATGGCCGGCGGGCGAAAGATCGACAATTGAAAGCCGGCGGAACGCAAAACCTACTCCGGCTGAGTTGTCGCAAAAGAAGCCGGCATCATCGGGCCCTCTGTGGACCAGCGTTGCGCCCATCACGGAGAGAATTCTTTGGGGATCCAATGCGCGACGCTTCTTCTGCCAGAACCCAGCTATACCACACATCTCATGACTCCCAATGCTTGCCGCAACAACTCTAACACTCAACTAGACCAGAAGATAACGAACTCATGCTAGGACTCGATTTAGCAATTGACTGCTACATCTCCTCGCACTGTTTCCTTCCCTACCTTGGGGACGACCTTGTCCATTGAAAGCAACTAAACCAGCCTTAGGCATGCGCACGAGGAAAGTAGCAAGAACTGTGGTCCTATCTAAAACTAAATCGACGTCAAGACAGCGTGGCAATCCATCACCAACAACTCTTCAAGTGGCACATCTCGAAATTCTTGCGCCATTGCGCTTCGAGGTGTTGGCAGCTTGTCCCACTGGGAAAGCCGTTCGCTTTGAACCGCAAAACCCGAAGCCTCAAAAACGCTTTTCATATGAGCCCAGGACAGGCGGTTCGTGTAAAACCCAGAATTGGCCATGAATTCACTCTCCCAGGTGCGCTCAGAGAAACGCAAATTGTTGAGGGCATACTGGAGATGGTCGCGAAAATCAATCTGGTGAGAAGTAACTCCTCGCGGCTTCAAGACCCTGCGTATTTCCTTAACGATTGGCCCGAATTCCCGCTTCCGAACATGTTCGAGCACCGCGTTGGAGAAAGCAAAATCAATCGACGCGTCCGGTATCATCCGGAGAGACTTGAGCCCATCGCTCAAGTACGTTGTGTTGGGGAATGAGGCCGGTTCAGCGATTGGATGCGAGTCTACAAGCCAAATCCTGGTAGCTCCCAATTCGCCCGCAAATTTGCCAGTGAGAAGTCCATTGCCGGGGCCAAGTTCCAGAATCGTGCAGCCATGTAAGCCACCAAGGCCAGACGCCTTGTAGTGTTGATCGAACACGGAACGCGCATAAGCCTCTGAGTCCATTCCTCCGGCCCGGAAAAGATTCACTCGTTGCCAGGTGCGTTCACCAACTGGCAACCTTGAGAGGATGATCTTGGCCGGAATCTTAATAAACCATGGAACATTGACCATGCGAAATCGATTCTAAACTAGAAGACGTCCTCGGGAG
>JANXPR010000445.1 GCA_025357215.1 Acidobacteriaceae bacterium
CATGGTGGAAGTGAAGTCGCACTACGATCCGAAGAATTTCTTCCGCCTGAATCAGAATGTTGCGCCGCGCAAGCAAGGGTAAGAACCGCGAAGAGAAGACACAAGCATCATCTGCTCGCAATTTTTTGCGTTCTTTCCCAAATTGGTACTAATCTTGGGATCACTTAAGCTTCTAGTTTTACCTAACAAGTTTCTTACTATTTCTTCCCGATACGGGAATCACCATCGAAAGAAAGGTTCGTGCCACGTTCCATTGCGCAAACCATGCTACAACCTGCGATAGTGACTAGTTAGCTATCATCCGAAAAGAACAAAAAACCTGTGTTTATTTGCTCAATGCGGTCCCCGCATATATTGTAGGTGGACTTGGACGCTGGCTATATGCCTTTTGGACTTAAGCAAAGGCCTTTTGTAATAGGCAGCGAACTGGTGGAGGGTCCACAAAATGCAAGGCATTGTTTACTGCGCCGTCTTACTGTCTTCGCTGGTAGCAGCGAAGCTAGACGCCCAACCGGACCATCGCAGCGCCGATTCTCTGGTTAAGAGAGGCCACTATAAGCAGGCCAGGATATTACTTGATAAACAACTTGCGGCGAACCCCAAGGATGTAGAAAGCATGGTCCTTCTGGCGCGGGTTGATCTGGCGTACAACCGCGTTGATGAAGCCACTAAAATCGTACAACAAGCAATAGCCTTGCAGGCCAACAGCGTGGAGGCCCATCTGGCCTTGGCGGAAGTGTATGGCCGCAACTCTGACGATCTGGGGGTGTTCGACAAGATGCGGGTTGCGCGCCTTATTAAGACCGAGACCGAACAAGCCGTGGCAATTGCGCCAAACAATCTCGATGCGCTGGATGCCCTGGTCCAGTTTTACCTGCAAGCGCCGGGAGTGGCTGGCGGTAGCACAAGTAAGGCCAACGAAACCGCGGACAAGATCGCGTCCCTGGATCCAGCGCGAGGTTATTTAGCCAAAGGGAAGATCGCCCTTCACGGTAATGAAGGGGAGAACGCTGAGGCGCTCTACCTCAAGGCGAATGCGGCCGATCCCAAGTCATACCAGGTCTTAATGCAACTGGTGTCGTTCTACATGAACACGAAATGGAAGAGTTTTGAGAAAGCGGAAAAATGGGCGGCACAAGCTGTAAAGCTGGAAAGTGACCGGGTTACTCCGTATGTTGTGCTCGCCCAGATTTACAGTTCTGGCGGACAATGGGCGCAACTTGACGAATTGCTTGCAAGCTCTGAAAAGCTCATCTCTGACAATTTGCTGCCGCACTACATAGCCGGCAGAACCTTGGCTGCGTCCGGAAAGGACAATGCTCGCGCGGAGCGCTATCTGCGTTTGTATCTGACCCAGGAACCGGAAGGCGAAGCTCCCGTGCTGGCTGGGGCCCACTGGCGGTTGGGACAAGTATTAGAGAAAGAGGGCAAGAAAGCGGAAGCTCAGAAGGAACTAGAGATCGCGTTGCAGATGAAACCTCAGCTCAACGATCAGCAATTGCGCGAAGCGCGTGAAGACCTGAACCGCGTTAAACGCAGCCAAACCTGATAACTGGAAGTTCCATTTTGGTGTCTAACCAGTAGCGATTCATCCCTTGGATGCAACCGCAACCTTAGCCTGAGAATCCGAAATCAGTAACGCTAACTCGTATTTGCGCCTTCCCGCGTTCGGTAAGCTTGCGGAGAAAAATGATGAGTACCAGCGACAAACAATTTGATGTTTCCACGCTTGGCAGGCCGGCATCCTTTGATGCCGCCGCTAGCGTGGCGCATGAGCCTTTGGGCAAGAGCAAGCGGTTTGTAATCCACATCTACAGCCGCCATCCTTTGGCGATGCAAGCCATCAAGCAAGCCGTGTGTTCTGACGCAAGACTAGCGGAGATGATCGAGCCCCTGCCGCGTGATCCAAGAAAATTGACCGCGGCGGGTCCCCGCATTGTGATTGTGGACACTTTCTTGTCGGAAGGTTGGGCCAAACTGCTGCAGGAGTGGCGATCGTGTGGTTGCCACGTGATTTGCCTGTTTGGTTCTGAAACGGATAGCACCCGGCAGCGGCTGGACATTTTGTCGTGCGGCGCATCCGGTCTTGTCGATATCAGCCAGAATCTTGCCGAAGAGCTTCCGAAAGCCATTTGTGCCGTGGCCGAGAGCAAGCTCTGGATCAACAACGATACGCTGGAAGAATATGTGAAGCAGACCAGCACCATCATGCACCGCTTGTTGTATTGCGACGACCTGTATACCGATCGCGAAAGACAAATCGTGAATGTACTGGTGCGGGGATATTCCAACAAGCAAATCGCCAGCGCATTGGCCATTACGGAACGCACGGTCAAGTTTCACGTAAGCAATATTTTGCAGAAATCGCAGATTGACACTCGGAAAGAGCTGATCCAGAAGCTTTATTCCAAGGAAACAACGGCTGTGGGTGTTTCCGCGCGGTTGCCGCAAACCCGGGCAGGGTGAGATGCGGGTGAGGCGCCGGCGGATTTGCGGATCGTGTTGTTTGTTGCGTCAGCGTAGTTGCGGTACAAGCTTGGGTTTTCCCGTCCGTGCAAGATTTCGGGAAAAGATAGGGTGAAAGGTTACGGGGTTCTGTTCGTGTTTGCCGGTTGGCAGCGGAGACGACTCCCAGATTGAAGTCCAGAGGCAAATTCTATGCGCATGAACTTAGTGGCCAACAGCTGGTATGCCCTTCACGTTAAATGCCACAAGGAGTTGGAAGTTGCCAGCCATTTGGCGTCTGAAGGATATGAAACCCTTGTTCCAACGCACCGCGTGAGAAGGAAGTGGTCAGACCGCAGCAAGGATGTGGACTTGCCATTGTTCCCGAGTTACGCGTTCTGCCGGTTCAATCCCGAGGCAAAGTTTGCGATAGTATCCATGCCCAGCGTGCTTAAGATTGTTGGGTTTGGTAGTGCGCCGATTCCCATCAGCGCGGAAGAAATCGATTCGCTCCGGGTCGTCTGCGAACGCGGCCACCGGTGCACGCCTCACCCATTTCTTTCCGCGGGGCAAAAGGTCCGGGTAGTGGCTGGACCGCTTTCCGGAGTGAACGGAATTCTACTTTCGTATGGGCGCAATAACCGGATCGTACTCTCCGTGGAATTGCTGCGCGCCGCCGCCGCGGTTGAAGTGGACGAAGAATCGGTTGTTGTCGCGAACTCCTGATCTGAACGTAGTCCCTTAAAGTCGCGGACCTGTCGCTACTCGTACCGTAACGCCACAAGCGGGTCTACGCTCATCGCGCGCCGTGCCGGCACAAAGCAAGCTCCAGCAGCGATCAACAGGAGAATGAAAGTGGCCGCGAGATAAGTCAGCGCGCTGCGCGGACTCACTTCGTAAAGCTGGCTGGCGATCAAAATCATAAGGAAGTACGCGGCGGCTGTGCCCAGAACCGCTCCGATAGCAGCCAGCCGGATGGCCTGGGTCATCACCATCTGAAGCATGCGCTTGGGATGAGCTCCGAGCGCCATCCGCACTCCAATGTCATGGGTCTGCTGGGCCACGATGTGGGTGAAAACGCCATAGACGCCTGCGGCCGCCAGAAAGATGGCGAGACCGGCAAACAGAGAAAGAAGGATGGTGACAAATCGGTCCGCCGCGGCCGACTCCACCACAACCTGGTCCATTGTCCGAAACGCTGCCACTGCCAGATCAGGGTCTTGTGCCGTGACAATGCGCTGGATGGGCTCAGCCAGCACAGTTGGGTCGGCGGAACTTTTCACCACCAGATGGAAAGCCAGGCCAGGCCATTGCGTATAGGGCAGGTAGATAGTTGGCCTGGGAGGAAGCTGCAACGCGTAATGCCGGATGCCGGGGACCACACCGACGATTTCACACTTCACCAGCTCGGGCACACCTTCATACATCATAAGATGCTTGCCGATCGGGTCTTCTCCGGGGAAGTACTTGTTCACAAACGGCTGGTCCACCACAATGACGTGCGGCTTGGTGTCAATGTCCTGGATATCAAACGCTCTTCCGCGCTGAACGGACATGCCAAGAGTGCGGAAGTAGCCGGGGCTGGTAATGCGAATGTCTTCGTCATCCTGCCGGTCTTGATTCTGCGAGGGTTTTTCCAGGATCTGAAAATAAGTATCGTTATAGTCGCCGTTCAATGGAAGATCGCTGATGGTCGCGGCCTCCACGGCGCCCGGCAAGGTGCGTACTCCTTCTAGGACCCGGTCGACAAACGCAATGCGTTTTGCCGTGTCAGCGTAAGTGCTTTGCGGCAGTATCACGTCCGCTGCCAGCACGCCTTGCGATGAGAACCCAGGCGTGGAGTGCACGATCTTCCACAAGCTTTGCGTCAACAGACTGGCGGCGATCAGCAGGCACAACGCCAGCGTCATTTCGCTTACTACCAGGACGGACCCAAAGAGATGGCGGAAACGCGACATACCGGTCCGTGAGTTGTCGCGCAGTCCTTCTTGCGGGTTGGCTCCGGAGGCCATCCAGGCCGGTATAAAGCCCGAGATAACAGCCGTTAGAAGCGAAAGCGTTGCGGCAAACGCCAGGACGTTGCCATCAAGGCTAACTTCGCGCAGACGAGGAATGTTGGCCGGCGCAAAGCCGCGAATGGCATTCATTCCCATATATCCCAGAGCGAGAGCAAACACTCCAGCACTGAACGACAATGCCAGAGTTTCAGTAATCAGCTGGCGGATAATCCGTGAGCGG
The DNA here is from genome assembly GCA_025357215.1 of Acidobacteriaceae bacterium. Taxonomy (GTDB): domain Bacteria; phylum Acidobacteriota; class Terriglobia; order Terriglobales; family Acidobacteriaceae; genus Angelobacter. The sequence continues at coordinate 4,684 of JANXPR010000445.1, forward strand.
CGTGCCCCCAGGGCCATGCGGACCGCGATTTCCTTGGTGCGCGCTGTGTTCCGGGCGAGCAGCAGGCTGGCGATATTGACGCACGCGATCAGCAGCACAAATCCCACCGCGCCAAAGACGATCAGCAATACAGGGCGGGCCTGCCCTACCAGGGCCTCATGGACGGGCTGCAACAGAACCGCGCGATTCTTGTTTGAGGTGGGATACTGCGCCGCCAAACTGGATGCAACCACATCCACATCAGCCTGGGCTTGAGCAATTGTGTAACCGGCCTTGAGGCGGGCGATGGGAATAAACCGGTGGCTTACGCGGAGCTGCAGAGGAGCGCTTTGTACCGGAGCAGGAAACCAGATATCTGTATTCCGCAGGAAGTCGAGTCGGGGCGGCATTACACCCACGATGGTCACCACGCTGCTATCCATCTTGCTGGTCTTGCCGATGACATCCATATCGCCGCCGTAAGCCTGCTGCCAGAAGCGGTAACTTAGAATGACCGTGATGGGCGCCGTTGCGTTCTCGTCATCGCTGGTAAAGGTACGTCCCAGCACCGGGCCCACGCCTAGGACGTCAAAAAAATTGGCGGTTACCATTACGCCTTGCAATTGGCGCGCGTGACCGTCGATGGTCCAGTTGTGCTTGCCACCGAAAAGAGAAAATGCGCCAATCTGGTCGAATGCTTTGCTCTGGGCGCGATAATCCACCAAGTCAGGAAATGAAACGTTGGTGTTGGACCGCGGCAGCAATCTACCCTGCACCCAAACCAAATCCTTTGCGTCGCGGAATGGCAATGGGTTCAACAGAGTTGTGTTGATCACGCTGAAGATCGCCGTGTTCAGTCCGATTCCCAGAGCAAGGGTAAGGATTGCAGTGCCGGTGAAGGTCCAGTTCCCGGCCAATGACCGGAATGCGTACATCAAGTCCCGCTTTAACTCAGTTAACCAGGCACCAAACATTGGTCCGCCCTCCCTAGGCAGTCAGACACGAACAAATCCATTGCAAGCGTCGCACGGGCAAGAGTATATCCGCGTTTTTGAACGCCACAACGTTACTAAGGCTGGAGTCTATAACATCACCGTAGAAGCCAAGAACTATTTTTTGCCAGCATGTATTTCCCGTTTTGGAACTATGCGTGCCACAAGGGCAGCACGAGGGTACACGTCCTGGCAGGCTAGCCGGACGCTACTGTCCTTGTCGCATCGCGATCCTGTACTTCTCGGACAGACAAGTACAGCTATGTTTTCCCTTACATACTGGTCTTTTATCAATGACCAGGACAGTTGTGTTCTGTTTTGCGGTGTGATGTCATGCAAAGGTTCCCCCGCGCAGGCGCTGCTACTCCGCGCCTTGGCGAAGCACACCTCTGAAAAGTGCTGAGTGGGACAAAAATGGCGTCAGCCTGTCTTACTTGCACGGCCCATGATATTTCCACCCAAAATGAATCAGCCAGCGTTGGACGTGGCAGGGTTTTTATCTCAGCGTTCGTCGTGGAAGCTCATAAACAAAACGCCACAAGCTAGTCGAGCCAGATACTTCATGAATCTAGGCCAACAGCATGGATGAACGATCCAAAATGGGCGAAGAAAAAAGTGTTAAGCGAACCTTGGTGGACCGTCTTTCAGCGCCGGGCACGAAGGTAGCATTGCGGCTGCGGTCGGAAAACACCGCGGAAGCTTTCCGGGCGCGCATCCAGATCGGACAGGTCTATTTGCGTTTCGCGGGTCTTCGCGGCATGACCGAATTGGGCATCACGCTGGATGAGCATGCAACGGACACCAAACAGGCCGACTTCCAAAATGGAACAGGTTCCGTGCACCTGGAAGGACTCGTTACGTTAAACGGCGAGAACATGCAGTGCATTGCCGATATTGACCTGAACACCTTAAGCGGGACCGGTTACCTGCGGCAAAAACCAGCCACGGTCCTGGCATCGCTTTCTGGCAACACTTTCTGACAACACTTTCTGGCAACACTTTAATGACAAAAAACATTTAGCGAATACCAACAGGAGCGCGAGATGCCTGAAATAGATGTGTTTGACTCCGTAAAGGCTTCCAACCTTGCAGCCGTGGAAGAGTTGCTCAAGTCAGGAGCCAACGTAAACCAAGCAGATAAGAATGGCTGGACGCCTTTGAACTGGGCAGCAGGCAAAGGAAACTTAAAGATGGTCCAGTTGCTGATCGATCAAGGCGCTGACGTTTTCAAGGTAGGCATCGACCAGCGGACAGCCTACATGATCGCCCTGGCCGCTGGGCATGCGGACGTGGCAAAGCTTCTCAGGCAGGTGGAAGACAAGACGCCCGGCGAAAAAATTGCCTATCCAGAACGCAAATATTGCAAGGCATATCACTTGAAGCAATTGCGTCCGTTTCCATCGTGGACAGAGACAGAGAAGATCACAGGCCTGGCTGACGACGCGATTGTCTACCTCCACCAGGATTACCGGGTTACCCGTTCCATGTGGAATGGCGAGAACATCATCTTCGATCAAGTAACTCCTGATTGGAAGAAGTTCTGTTCAACGGTTCTGGGCTTCAAGGTCCCGGACGATTATGACTTGATCATTCCGGCGGACAAAACACGGGACAAGGCAGCCAAGGCGTCCTGAGGTCCGCGTAAATGCGCGCCTAATGGGCGCGGCGACTTGAGTTTTTCAAAGTTCGGCTCGCAAAGGAAATGCAAGCATGAACCCTCCCCCTACACTTCACGCTAATATCCCCAGCAAATTGCAATGGGAATGCGGTCTGTCAAAGGCCCAAGCTGCGCTCTGGTCTTTGTCCCAGGAACAACCGCTCACGCCCGCGGGCAATATTGCGGCGAGCGGCAAGATCTACTGCTCTCCGGACCTTGCCGCATTGCAAAAAGCGCTCCAGTCGGTGGTGGCCCGGCATCCGCTTTTGTCCGCCACTTTCCATGTTCGCCAATCCGATCCCATGCAAGTCGTTGATGACCGCCAGGAAATTAACCTGCAACGGGAAAGCACCGTCGGCTGGACTGGGTCGCAGTTGGCGGAACGAATCAAGCAAGAATCTTCTCGCGTGATCGATCTCAGCCAGGGCCCGCTGTTGCGCGCAACGGTGTTCCTGGGAGAACAGGAATCAATACTTTTGCTGGTGGCCCATCGCATGGTGGCGGACGCCTGGTCCCTGGGATTGTTGCTGGACGAACTGAGCATGGTCTATGACGCGGAGGTATCCGGCCGGGAAGCCAACTTGCCGGCGCTGGAAGTTTCATATCAGGAATATGTCCAGCATCAGGAACAGATGTTAGCGGGAAACCGGGGCGAACAGCTCTGGCAGTTTTGGCAGCAGCAATTGTCAGGAGAACCGCAGATTCTGAATCTGGCCACGGACCATCCACGGCTGCGCGCCTCGGATCAGCAGGAGGCAACTGAGTCGTGCCGGTTGGATAAGGCGATGGAAGAGCGCTTGGATGCCGTGGCGCGCCGCAACCGCTCCACGCTTTCAACGGTCCTGCTGGCCGCGTATCAGGCGCTGCTGTATCGCTACACCAGCCAGGAAGATATTCTGATTGGGTGGCCGGCCGCAGGTCGTTCGGATTCGCAGTTTGAATCGG
>JANXPR010000485.1 GCA_025357215.1 Acidobacteriaceae bacterium
CGGCGCCGGCGAGGGTTTCGTCCGGATGAATCAAGAAGATGGTGCTGATGGTTTCGGGAGCGCCTTCGAACTCGCGCAGCTTATCGATAGCGTCGGCCACGGTGGCGGTGAAGGGCAGGGCCAGATAGTCGGTAGTCATGCGGCCGGCAGCGCTGTTTTCTTTGTACTCCAGCAGCTCGGAAACTTCCTGGCGTTCGGCCGGCTCCATCTCTTCCAGAATGTCCTCGGACGTCTGCTGGGGCAGATCGTTGAGCAGGTCGGCGGCGGCGTCTGGATTCATCTCCTCGACAATATCGGCGGCCTTGTCAGAATCAATAGACCGCATGAGCTCGACCTGCATTTTGGGATCAATTTCTTCCAGAGCTTCAGCGGCCACTTCGTCGTCCAGCGATTCAAAGACGGCTTCACGCTCGGCGGGAGCGAGTTCTTCCAGAATGTCGGCAATATCTGCCGGGTGCAGGCTGGAGAGACCGTCATAATCCAGTTTGAGGCGGACGCGGCGCAGCGGATCGGTTTCGATCAGGTCCACGGCTTCCCACGGAATGCTTTTCGCGGGCATGCGGACGGCGAGGGCCTCAATATAACGGCCGGGCGCCAGGCCTTTAAGCAAGCGGCGGACGGCGCCGCGTAGGCCGATATCAACGTTTACCATGCGCAGCTTGATGCAGCCATTGAACGGCTCAGGCGAGAGTTCAGCGTCATTTACGCGGACGACTTTGCGGCCGGTAACGTCAATGATCTGCTGATCGAGCAGGTCACGCTCCAGCAGCAACATGCCGTCTGAGCTGACTAGCGGAGGCCAGTCGGCAGGATTGCTCTGCGTACGGACCACCATCCCTTCCAGGCCCAGCAAGGTATTGGCCGGAAGCAAACGGTCACCGTCACGGGTCTTGACCACCAGTTCGGAGATGCGTGAAGGATCATCTTGCGGGGAGAGTGCCACTTCGCGTACGTTCCCGGCAAAGACACCGGCGGCATCATAAACCGGAGCTCCGAGTAAGCGCGAAAGTGATACGTCCTGCATTGATTGCAATCCCTATTGGCAGGATACCGAATGTGCGTGGATGTTGCCAGATGGCTTGAGTGATTTGTTGGAGAAAATTTTCTTTCACCGCAATAACCGGATAGCCTTCGTGTCCGGGAAAACGCTATCGTCTGATCAAGAGATCAAGTGAACAAGGTGGGCGGAAGTAAGGTGAAAATTCCTGAGTCTTCCCCCACGGCTTCAGCGTCTTATCCTTAATTGCGATTTGAGAGGCATTGGTATGGCAATCCAGGTTACTGACCTTCATCTGTTGCGTGATCAACTGGTTCTGCGGCGTGAAAAGCTGGCGGCCGCCGCGGCGCGTTCGCAAACCGCCAATCTAGTCCAATTGCTGGAACAGGTGGACCAAGCGCTGGATCGCGTGGAGCACGGCAGCTTTGGTGTTTGCGACGTCTGCCATGACACGGTGGAAGCCGACCGTTTGTTCTCTGATCCGCTGGCGCGCGTGTGTCTGGACTGTCTGCCACCCGACCAGCAGCGCGCCCTGGAAAAAGATCTTGAGCTGGCTGCGCGGATTCAGTCCGGGCTGTTGCCGCCGCAAGACTTCTCCGCTGCCGGATGGAAAACGGCCTACCACTATGACGCCGCCGGACAGGTGAGCGGCGACTACTGTGACGTACTGGCCCACGGTCGCGACCTCTACTTCATGTTGGGTGACGTTTCCGGCAAAGGGGTGGCCGCGTCCATGCTCATGGCCAATCTGCACGCCATGTTCCGCGCGTTGATCCCTACCGGTCTTCCGCTGGAAGAACTTGTAGGCCGCGCTAATCGAATCTTTAGTGGAAGCACTCTGCCCATGCAATACGCAACGTTGATCGTCGGCAAAGCCAAGGAATGCGGCGAAGTTGAAATCTGCAACGGCGGCCATCCTGCGGCGCTGCATGTAAGCCAGGGCGGAGTACGTGCGATTGAGGCGTCCGGACTGCCCGTGGGCTTGTTCCACGATCAGGAGTTCGTGAGCACCAAGATCAACGTCTCGCCGGGGGACAGTCTGGTCCTTTATACTGACGGCTTTACGGAAGCCGTGGGCCACGATGGCGCAGAATATGGCGAAGATCGTTTGCGCCGCGTGCTGCATGCCGCCCGCAATCATGGTCCGCGAAAGCTGGCCGAGGCCTGCGTCCAGGACGTACTGGCCTATCGTGCCAGTTCCCGGAAGCATGACGACCAGACCCTGTTGGCGCTACAGTTTTCGCCGGTACGGCACTGATCTGGAGGAAGCAACCCTGCATGACAGAGACAGCGACAATGGCAGCAATCATGGTGACAAAGTTCGCGGACTTGTCCGCGTTGGCTGCAAATTCTGGTGGTTGCACCGCACGGAATTCTTGGGTCGATATCGTTTTGGCTATGGTGGCCGAAGTCAAAAAGGGAATGGCGGAAGTTCGGATTCGTGGCGGCCTACCTGGCGGTCTTCTATCTGATCATGCGGTTTGTGTTTGACTTCAAGTAAGGCTGGCTCGGACGCGCGTCCGCCTCGTCTCTCCGGACTGGAAGGAGATGCCCGCGCCATCGGCGGATCGGCCAGACGAATGCGTGCTCCGCGTCCCGTGGCCGGTTCCTGACGCAATGAAAGTTTGACAATTCCCTGTCCACCTAGGCAAACTCTATCTTCGCCCAGCCGGAAGCATTTCTGCGTTACAACGGACATTCAGTGGACCGTCGGATGACAAAACGGGTGTCGTACTCGCTTGAATCGACCTTGGAAAGCGTAAACAAGGCCGAAAGCACAGCCGTGGAAGCGGCGGCAGGAGCTGGGTTTAACGAGGACGACCAGGGCAACATCGCCATGGCCGTGCGGGAAGCGGCGGTAAACGCGGTTTTGCACGGCAACGCGTATGACCCGAACAAAAAGTTCTTCCTGGCTTTTGAAACCCGGGATGGTTCTCTGGTCATTACTATTGCTGACCAGGGCAAAGGTCTGGATCCGGAACACATCCCGGACCCGCTGGCGCCGGAAAACCTGATGAAAGGTTCCGGACGCGGCATCTTCCTCATCCGCGCATTCATGGACGAGGTGAAGTTTAGAAATACCGAGCCAGGTACGGAGATCACACTTATCAAGCATGTCGGCCGTAAAGCGGCGAATGCCAAGGAGGAGTCACAGTGACAATGAAGGCAAGCAGTCGGCAGGTGAGCGGCGTGACCGTAGTCGATATGAGCGGACGCATCACCCTGGGAGAAGGCAGCGTAGTGCTGCGAGATACCGTTCGCGACCTGGTGGCCAAAGGCGAAAAGAAAATCCTTTTGAACCTGGGCGACGTCACCTACATTGACAGTTCCGGCATCGGCGAACTGGTGAGCGCGTTTACTTCCGTCCGTAACCAGCAAGGCCAGCTCAAACTGCTGAAACTGACCAAGAAAGTCCATGACCTGTTGCAGATCACCAAACTCTATACGGTCTTCGATATTTACGACGACGAAGCCGCGGCCCTCGGGACATTCAAATAACCTATCGTCTTCCGGGCAGGCGGCGCCTCCGCCTGCCTCAGCAGTTCCCTCATCATGCCCCGTATATCACGCCTTGACCGCTCTGCTGTCTCGCCGGAAGTCGGCGGGATCTATGACAATTTCATGAAGGTGCGGGGCAACGTCCCCAACATGTTCAGTACGCTGGCCCATCGGCCGGAACTGTTGCGCACCATGGTGGCGCACTTTCAAGTCACCATGTCCAACGGAGTGTTGCCGGCCAAGCTGAAAGAGCTGTTGTTCGTCCGCGTAAGCCAGATGAACCGCTGCGAATATTGACTGGCGTCACACACCGTCTTGGCAAGACGGTACGGCTGGACGGACGAGCAGATTAACGACCTGCCAAACTTCGAAAACCGCGACGACTTTACTCCCAAGGAAAAGCTGGCTCTACGGACCGCGGAAATCGTCACCCGTGACGCACATTCCCTGGACGACAGCACCTTCGCCGAGCTCATCCGCGAATACGGCGAAGACGGGACGGTAGAGTTGATCGCGGCTATCGGCCTGTTCAACTACTTCAACATGTTTAACGATGCGTTGAAGATGGAGCCGACGAAATAAGCAGCTGGCACTTGCTCGCCCATAGCTCGTTCTCTCGCTTCGCTCGAGAATGAAAAAAGGCCAGGACGAAACATCATCCTGGCCATCACTAGTTGAGGAGAGTTTAAGCTGTTCTTCGCGGACGAACACTCA
>JANXPR010000535.1 GCA_025357215.1 Acidobacteriaceae bacterium
TCACCCTTTCGTGCCCTGACGGTAAGCCGAGGTCTCCTGTCATGCAGGGAGATAACCAGCGCAACAACAGAAAGAACTGTACCTATATAGGGAAGAACTACTTGCCAGAGCTGCAAGAGTGAGTACGGGCGGTTATCAAAAAAAATATTGGCGAACATCGGCAAGAACCTCCCTGGAGATGTAGAACTCCATCCAGTTTACTCGCCCATGCCTTGGCCTTCGGCGTGCCCGGCGCTGTGTCCGTGACCTTCTGATGCTGGCCCGATTTCCCGCGCCGTGTCGTGGCTCTGACCGTGGCCGTGCTCGTGGTCTGGTTCGATGGCGCTGCGCTGCGATACGTCGCGGCTCAGATCGTGCGCCAACTCGGTTTTGTCGTTGGTGTAAATCTCGGCATCGTAACGTCCGCGCGAAACCGACACGTAAGCCATGCGCGCATTCACAAGCTGCTCTCCCTTTTCCGTGTCCACGTGGATCAGCGCGCGGTCGGCGGTCTGGCCCTGGCTGCTGTGGCTGGTGACGGCATAACCATAATCGAGATGCGGATGCTCTTCGATGTTGAACTGAACATTTCGGCCTGAGTCGGTACGGATTGCCAGTTCGCCGCTCTCGCTGATGTGCTCGACGGTTCCTAACTGGCGATTGGCAACATGCAACTCTTTCGATGGCGCTGTGAACTGTACGCGGTCGCCTTCGGCGAAACTGCGCTCCGTCTCCCGGTAGAGCGTCACGCCTTGCAAGCGGCGAGGATCGTAATTGATCTCTTCTCCGTTTTCACGCGCAACCGTGATTTGATTTTGCTTTTTGTCCACATGCTCCACGCGCGCATATTCTCCCGCCTCAATGCCCAGCGTCTTGCTGCCTTTCGCATAACGCACGATGTCGCCTTCTTGGTACTGCGTGGCCCAGGCTCGATCCGCTCCGGTCATGTCCTGCCGCGTGTCCAGCACTTTTACGTTGTGCTCATCTTGGCCCACTGCGCCGCGTTCCCGCATCTCGGCATGGATCAGTTCATTCAGCGCGCGGCGGGATTCGTTGTCGGGCGAGATAACAAGCGTTCCTTCCGGCTGGCGCGCGTATTCTTCCGCGATGGCGGTTAGCCGCGCGTCGCGGTCCTCGATCTGATGCACCCGGCCCTGGCGGTCGAGATTTTCTATCGCTTCGCGGACCTCGCCGCGGGCGAGTTGTTCCACGGCCTCTTTGAGCGCCGGGTCTTTCTGCCGCACGATTTCATCGAGCCGCGCCGTCTGCATCCCCGCTTCCTGCAACTGCTGGTAAGGCCGTCCCGCTTCGACCGCTTCATGCTGGCGCACGTCGCCCACCAGCAACACGCGGTCATTTTCCTTTAGCCGCTGCAAAAATTCGTTCATCTGCTTGGTGCTGGCCAGACTCGATTCGTCCAGCACGTACAGATGTTTTTCTCCGCTGTGCTCTTGCTCTCCGCGCGCCAGATGTTTTTGCAGCGTGCTCGATTCGATTCCGGCCTCTTCGAGTTTGTGCGCCGCGCGCGATGTCGGAGCGAAGCCTTCCACCTTGTAACCCTCGCGCTCTACCGCTTCCCGGATGGCAGTTAAAGAAGTAGTCTTGCCCGTTCCCGCCGCGCCTTCGAGCGCCGTCACCTGGTCGCGGCTGCTCAGGATTTCTCCGACCGCCGCGCGCTGGCTGTTGCTCAGATGCGCGTGCTGTTCTTCGATGGCCCGCCGCGTCTCTTCCGTCGCCAGCGCCGCGTGCTGGTCCTGGCCCGCGCGCATACGCTCGATATTGTCGCGCTCCAAGTGGATCATCTCTTCCGTGGTAAACGCCCGCCCTGGCTGGTGCTCGGCGCGCGCCGCTTCGATCAGCTCCCCGGCTTCCACGCGCTGGTTAAACTCGCCCCGCACTTCTTCCAGCGATGCGTCACCCATGGAACGCTTGAGCGAGTCCCGCATCAGGTCGCGCTCGTCGGCCACGGCTTCACGCTCCAGATTCTTTTCCCGCGCATACGTGAGCGCCTGACTGACGCTGCGCTGCTTCTGCTCTTCGTTCAGCGGCTCGATCTTCTGCGCGCGGGCCTGGGCCTCCTCCATCACCCGCTGCGGCTGCTCTCCGAACTGCCGCGCCATCTCCTGATGCCGCTGCTGCATTTCCTCGTGCGAGATGTCCAGCTTGTCATCTCTCGTGCGGTGCGCCGCGATCTGCGCGGCGCCCGCGCCGCTCACGCCTTGCTCTGCGAGATGTTCGCGGATTTCCCGGCTGCGCGGACTCGATGCCTCCATGTACTCCCGCGTGTAGCCTTTGATTTCCGGCTGGCCACTGGCCCCTTGCTCAACTTCGTAGCCTAGCTCTTTCAAGCGCAGGGCCAGCTCGGAGCGATAGACGGCCGTAGCGAACTGCTGTGAACGGTAAAGCTCTCTCGGTTGCAGCGCGCGCGTGTCTCCGTTCTCGCGCTCGGTCATATTGAAAAAGACAACGTGCGTGTGGAGCTGCGGCGCGGCGTAGCCGTCCACGGGGCGGCTGCTGTCATGCTCGAACTTGGCCGCAACCCACTTGCCCGTTGTCTCCGGTCGATGGTTCCCGCCGATGCGGGCCTGCACATAGTTTTCCAGTTCATTCAAAGCGATGTTGACGCTCTCCCGGTGCGCCGCGCGCACCTGTTCGTCACCACCAACCAGCGCAGTTACAGAAACGCTTTTTGGTGCTGAGAACGTGGCATCCCAACCGGCGCGGTGCTCCATCGCTTTGATTTTCTCGCCGCGCTCGTTCTGGTACTCCATCGCCGCGCGGTGCTGCACCAGCTGCGCGCCGGTGGCCGGATGCTGGCCGTCCGCCAGCCGCGCGAAGTGTTCCTCGTTCACCTCATTTTGCAAACCCCACTGGCGGGCCAGCTTGCCGTGCCACTCGCCGCGCACGCGGTCGCCTTCGCTGTAATAATTGTCGCGCGCATTGGCAAACTCTTCCTTGTGGTACGCCTGCGCTTGTCCTGATGAAAGCGGTTTGGAGATGGTCAGCATCTGATTCCTTTAGTCAAACTGGGGCCGATCTTCCAAGCCCGTGCTGGTTGGTGGCGGCAAGGCGGTTGGCGCTGTTTTCTGCCGCAACAAAAACCCCGCTTGTCTCTTCGCCAGCTCGATATAAGGGAACGTGACTTCAACCAGCAAGTTTCCATGCTTCAGATAACCGTGCTGGTCGGCTAGTCCCTGGATGGTCGAAGCTATCACCAGCGGACGCGCGGGCGGTTTATCCAGGTTCCACGTCTTCGACCGGCGCGCGTGCGGCCCTTGCCCCTCCGTGTAACTGACCTTCAACCACTCCTTCTCCACGTCCCCGATATTGGCCGAAACCCACCGCGCCGCGTTCGGTTCTCCAGTCCGCAAAAAGATTTTGGTGGCTGGTTGGGAAAGCAGCGACTCCGCAATCTGTCCGTATCGCGCCTCGATCTGGCTGCGGCCCTGGAAACCCAGCACCGCGCGCGTACCGGATTTGCGCGTCTGCGTGATTAAATTGTGCAGCTGCGGCAGTTTTTTGAGCGTATCTAGTTCGTCCAGCACGAACCACACCGGGCGCTCCTCCTCGGAGCGATTCATCAGACGCAGCACCAGCATGTCCAGCCATAAACTCGTCAGCGGCAGGGTCGCCTCGCGCGTCTCTGGCGTCGAGGTCAGAAACAGCCATCCCTTGGGCTGTTTCGCCCATGACTCCGCCGCGCTGCGGTCCCGCTCCCTGATAGAGAAGCGATTCCAGATCCGTGCCTTTCACGATCCGGTCCAGCTCTTTCTCCTCGCCCATCACCCGCACCAGCTCCTCGGGCGAGAGCTTGAGCGTCAGCAGCCGCGCAAAAATCCGGCGCGGCCCCTTCACGAAAAATTCGTTCCCTGTTTTGTCGGAATCGGGAAACAGACTCGCCGCGATGGTCGCCGCCTCGGCTTCGTGCGCCACTTCATCGCACGGAGACCAATACGGCATTCTTTGATCCAGCGGATTCAGAATGATGTCGCCGCGCTCGGGCTTGTAAAACAGCGGCGTGTATTCGAGCTGCGAGTCGTGCACAATCGCTCCCTCGCCTCGCTGCTCGATGTCCAGCAGCGTCTCCCGGATGCGCGAGCTTTTGCCCACTCCCGTGTCGCCCATAATCATGATGTGGTGCGCCTCCTGTTTCCTCGGACTATGCACCGACACTCTGCGCCGCCCGAAACGCCGCAAAATTTTCTCCAGCAGATTGCGCGGCTCCACCCAAAAACCTATTCCGTCCGATTGGTTTCTCCTGTTGAACTCTTCCACGCTCACCGGCTCCGGCCCTTGCAACCTTCGTCCTTCCCGCAACGGCTTGGTCCGCTTCCGGTCTTTCGGCACGGCCACAAACAGAAACAGCACGAAGAACGCCGCGCCGTAATACACCGGGCGCGCGATGTAACCCCACACGCCGTTGTCCTGGTAAATCGTGTGTCCCAAAAAACCGCGCAGATATTTGTGCTCGTAAGTGTCCACGTGCCACTCCAGCTTAATCAGGCCGCGCTGCTGTCCCTGCTCCGTCAGCACATAGCGCAGTTTGCCGTCCCCGCCGATCTGTTCCTCCACTTCTCCCGGCAGCGCCATGTGATGCTTGCCTCTGGCGTCCACACCTTCAAGCAGGGCATAGGTTCCGTTCGGCGAATGGTTCAGCGGGTTAAATTGGGAAAGAAGAGTCTGCTTCACCATTGGCAGATAGAACTTTTCCAGAAACGACCAGTTCCGCGCGTAATCGAGCCACACCATCCCCACGGTAAGCAGCAGGCTTACCACACCCGCGCTTAACGTCGCCCACATCACCGGGCTGGGCCAGCCCGCTGGTCTCCGGTTCATCGCGCACCGCCCTGACCGCCGTTGCGGGAGCCGCTGGCTTTCCCGGCCAGCTTGTCCCGCGCCTTCTGCCCCTTGCTCAAGTCGGCCCGCTCGATCAGCTTCTGCATCTCTTCCGCCGTCAGCTTCTCCCCGTTCGCTATCCCGAACAGGACGTTCAGCAGGATCGTGCGCAGCCCCAGCACCTCGGCCAGCACCGTTTCATCGTTGCCACTCTCGGCCCTCGGGCCGGGTTCCGGGTTCTGTTGCCGCAGCAGCACCTCCCGCACCCATACGCTCAGCGTCACCCCGCGCGCTTCCGCCTGCGCCTCCAGTTGTTCGTATTCCTCTTCGGACACGCGTGTGCTCACCGTGGCCGTTCTCATCTTTGCAAAGGGATTTTCCATGATTGCCGCCTGCTCTATTTGGACGTTATGAATGCTGCTTCGGTTCCACAGTCTGAGAACGCGGCAGTCCCGCGCTTTTGCGCTCATCGTTTGTTTTCAACAAGTAGACGCACGTATACCCCGCGTTTACGCGCGTGAACGCAAAATCGCTTAACTCGCAGGTTTTCAAGAAGTTGACGCGCTCCCCGCGCGCGTCTACGCGCGTCTACCACGTCGTGGGTGACGTGTCAGGGACAAAACCACGTGCAAAGCACGTAAGAGAACTAACCCCCAGAATCCAGCCCTGGGAAACACCAGAACGTCACCCCTGGCCGGCCCGAAACCGCCACACCACCCAGGGCGGAACCAGGGCGCGGATCGGCGGCATGACGGGATCGCAAAGGACGGCTCTACAGGTCGGGGATCCCCTTATCGACCGCCTACCCACCGTTCATGGGCCGGTATAGAGCACTTTCGTGTCGATGGACGTCAGGTTCAATCCGTCGTCAAAATGGAACTTGAGCGTAAGGGATTTGCTCGTAAGGTTTGTGCTGCCTTTCAGTTTGCGTGCCGTCGCATAAAGGGTCTTGGATGATGCTTCGAAACTGAACTCAATCTCACGCTTTTTGAGAAAACCCTCGACCGCGGCGAGAGGGCTTCCTATTGGTAGCTTGTTGCGAATCTCACGCTCCAGAGCTTCAGCATCCATCTGATGGATGTCAGTTCCTGCGCCGTTCGCCATGGTGTGGCCAATCCTTCGATCCGTGAATATCCATAACGAGACAACACACCCTACACCAACTGCGAGTAGAATCAGCGGTTTTGAAAATCTAACCATAGCTGCGCTTTCCTCCCCGTGCTGCATCCCTAATTTTCGCCACTCTAACCCCCATCCGCGCGCGTTCGACTTTTACTGGGATCACTTTACCCATCCGCACCCCTCACATTTTGGTGGTGGCGGCGGCGGTGGTGGCGGCTTTGGCAATGGCGGTTGGCCCGGCAATTGGGTGCGAGAACCCGGTGCCGACACAGGCGGCTCAGGCACTGCCAATCCCAAAGAGCCCGCAGCTCCGGTGGCGTATGCGTTGCTATTCGTGCTCAATGGATTGTAGGGAATGTTCGCTTGATTGACAGAGTCTGAAAATCCCTGGAGTTGATTTATATATCCAGATGCCGGCAGATCGTTGGAGAGTAACGTGGTCGATGCCGCCGGGTTCGTCTCGTAATCGATGGTCCCGGGTACATAGGCCCCGCTATCGGCATGTAGTTGACCCCATGGACCGGTATCTGCGCCAGCACCGCCTGGACCGCTCCCTGGACTCGATGAGTTGGAGGAATTCGATCCCGATGATCCTGACCCGGAAGACTGCGAAGCGGAACCGCTGGGACTTGATGAAGAGGCACCGGAAATCCCTGACGAAGGACCTCCAGCAGATGGGCCAGCTCTAAAGTAGGTCTGGGCGCCATTCGTGTCAGTAACAACGATATACGAATGGGTATAACCGGGGCCGATAGACGTGTATCGAATTTCGACTTTTGCGTGCCCGTCGTCATCGAAACTCGACAGAGGAAGGTTCCGCACATAGCTGTAGAGATTCAGCGATTGGGGATCGGCGAATTCAGCATAAGGCACAGCGGTTGCTTTGTCTGCCCAATCCGGCGTGACGAACCGTCCCAAGCCGTTGGAGTAGTAGCGAGCGCCGAAGTAATCGAGGCCGGTTTCGGGATCGCGTTCTTTGCCGGTGAACTTGTAGTGGTTGGAATCGTTGTTGACGAACTGGAGTTCGCCGCCCTGTCTTGCAATGACTCTTGCTTATCTGTGGACATACCTTTTCTACTCCACCGCATTTCTCAGTTCCGCACCATCGCGGATAGATCTTGCAGCCGAGAGCCGCCGTGGCGGAATTGGTGAGCGATGGAAACGAGGTACGCGACTCCCGGCTTGAACGCCCGGGAGCGGCCATCACGGCTTGTCTACGGTCTACTGAATCGGACGAACATTGGTTGCCTTCGGTCCCTTTGTGTCCTGAATCGAGTCGTATTCAACGGCCTGGCCTTCCGTAAGGGTACGGTGCCCTTCGGC
>JANXPR010000579.1 GCA_025357215.1 Acidobacteriaceae bacterium
GCGAGGGCTGGGACCCCGAGAGTGATATCCGCAGCGTGCTTGCGGCCCCGGCCGATCCGTCAGCCATAGAAGGCGCGGTGAAAGCCGAGATGCCCAAGTCTCTGGAGCCAATGCTGGCGACTTTGACGGAAGTAAAGTCCATGCCCACGGGGAGTGACTGGCTGTACGAAGTGAAGTGGGACGGTTATCGCGCGCTGTGCTTCATCGCCGACGGCACCATCAAGATGCTTTCGCGCCGCGGCAATGCGCAGGAGAAGCAGTTTTCTGAAGTAGCGGACGCGCTGCTGGAATGCGTGAACGCCGAGACTGCGCTGATTGACGGGGAAGTAGTCGCATTGGACGAGAACGGAGTGCCCAGCTTTCAGCTGCTGCAAAACCATACGGGCTTTCATAAATCCGCGTCATTGAAAAACGCGGCTAGTGCGCTGAGCTTCTTTGCTTTTGACTTGCTGTATCTGGACGGCTACGACCTGCGTAACTGCGCGTTGATCGACAGGCGCAACTTGCTCGCGTCAATTCTCTTGCCCAGCGAAATCGTCCGCTACTCTGACGCTTTTGCCGGCAAGGGCCAAGAACTGTTGCATGCTGTCCGCGAAAAAGGGATGGAAGGCATTTTGGCCAAGCACGCGCAGAGCCGCTACGAGTCGAGGCGCGGCGGACAGTGGCTCAAGATCAAAGTGGCCATGCAACAGGATTTTGTGGTGTGCGGATATATCCTGGGTGAGCGCGAGCCGTTTGGGTCGCTGGTATTGGGCTACTACCAAGATAAGAAGCTGGTCTATGCTGGCAATGTTGGATCCGGCTTCACGCAGGCGTCGCTCAAATCGACGTTTGAAAAGATCAAGCCGCTGATTGCGAGCCATGCGGTCCTTGAAGACGTTCCGAAAGACGTTGGCGAAGTTACGTGGGTTGAGCCCGAACTAGTTTGTGTGGTGAAGTTCAATGCCTGGACAGCTGACGAACGTCTGCGTGCTCCCGTATTTCAGGGCCTGCGCGAAGACGCCGAGCCGAAGGATGTGGTGAAAGAAACGGCCGAAAAGCCAAGCGACTTGCCTGCGCCCGCCTCTTCATCCAAAGCCGACAAAGAACCTTTCCTTCCGCCTGAAGCGGCTGAAATGACGGTCACGGTGCTGGGGCAGCCACTCAAGTTCACCAACTTGAAGAAGATCTTTTATCCCGCCGACGGCTACACCAAGCGCGATGTCATCAACTTCTATGCCGCGGTCGCCGACCTGGTGGTGCCGCATCTTGTTGGCCGGCCGCTTTCGCTCAAGCGCTATCCAGACGGCATTGAGAAAGAGTTCTTCTTTCAGAAAGCCGCAGCGGCCAGCTTTCCCGAATGGCTGCACACCGAAGAAATTGCCACCAGTGAAGATGCGAAGACGCGCTTCGTGGTGTGCGATGACAGAGCTGCGTTGCTTTATCTGGCGAATCTCGGCTGCATTGATCAAAATCCGTGGATGAGCCGGCTCGGGTCGCTCGACGAGCCGGACTTCATCCTGATTGATCTTGACCCGTACCACTGCGGCTATGACCGCATCGTGGAAGCCGCGCAGTTGGTCCGCCAGAAGCTCGATGCCATCGGTTTGCTGGGATATCCCAAGACCACCGGCGGTGACGGCATGCACATTTACGTCCCGGTGGAGAGCGGCTACACCTACGAGCAGACGCGCAATTTCGCGCAGATACTTTCGCATATTGTGGTCGCCGAACGTCCTGAGTGGTTCACCACCCCGCGACATGTGGCGTCGCGAGAGAAAGGCAAAGTCTATTTTGACTGGATGCAGAATGCGGAAGGCAAAACGATCTCCGCTCCGTATGTGCTGCGCGCCTATCCGGGAGCGCCGGTGGCTACGCCCCTTTCGTGGGACGAAGTGCGTCCGGGCCTGAAGCCGATACAGTTTCACATCGGTAACGTGTTGCGGCGGTTTGATCGCGTGGGCGATCTTTTTGCTGGCGTCCTGCACAAGCCGCAGAAGATGGAACCGGCGCTGGAGAAAATCGGCCGCCTGATGGGACAGGGATGAAGCGGTATCGCGGCTCAAACACAGCCGAACTTTAAAAAATGTACAACTTCGTACTTTATTCTTTTACAAAAATGCGCTAAGATACGGCAGCCCCCAGGGGTAGAAATCGTAGATCTTTGAAAATCAAGCTGTTAGCGACTAGCTTTTAGCAACTAGTCAAACCCGTTGGGAGAGGCTTCGCCTGGTCTAGATCGTTCGACTCCCGGTTCCACCGGTCGCTCACGATGACAGTTTGTTGCGCGGCGAATTTACCGCCGCGCGACTTGTTTACGACCTCTCAGCCTGAGGCTTAGGCTTGGGCCGTCCAAGCTCCGTGCAAGGGCCGTCCAAGCTCCGTCCAAGGTCGGTGCAAGGACCGTCCAAGGTCGGTGCAAGGACCGTCCAAGGGCCGATTTGGCGAAGTCTTTTGTTTGCAACAAAAAGGAAGAAATGACGGGGTAGGTGGCCGCGAAGGCGGCCACATCGCCGGAATCGCCGAGATCTGAAAAGCAAAGATTTTTGGGTTGCGAGAGAACTCCCTGAGGCGGCATGGGAGTTGATGACATTTTCGCGATCCTTCCACTTTCCCCTCGTCCCGCGCTGCGGGGCTCGGGCTCGGTCAGGATGACAGGGAGGAAGCAGTGATTCGGTCATCAGGTGATCACCGAGACAGGAGATCGCACGTGATCGGAAAAGCAAAGACTTTTGGGTTTTTCGAGAGAACTCCCTGAAGCGGCATGGTGCGTTTCTGCGGGCCGACTCGCTAGTAATTCAAATTGAAGTCCAGCATGTTCCAATAGATCACGAACCAGACAAACCCAATTGTTGAGAGCATCACCAGCAGGTTCCAGAATTTAGCCCACCACCAGACTGCGTGATCGCCAAAGGAACGGAACACGCCCATCAGTAGGACTATGTTGCCGAGCATCGCCAACACGCCAATGCCCTGGACGGTGTGAATGAGCCAGTCGCGCTTGGTACTGAACGTAGCCGGATCGTCGCCGAAAACAACGATGATCAGGGAGAGGATGAAGATCAGGTTCAGGGCGCAAGCCAGGCGAATCCAGAGCCGTCCCTGGCGGGTGCTGTCGTCCATTTCCATGCGGATATGGTAATGGTCGCGGATCACCGCGCCCACGGGCCAAAACAGGAGCGTGAGTCCCATGATCATCAGGCACGTGACAATCAAAGCTTGATTGAACCCGGCATCCTGTAGGAATGTTACGCGCTGGAAAGCGGCAGCCGGAAAGTTGGGGAGCAGTTGCAGCCGCCCTTTTTCGTCGGACCGGAAGGCGAGCAGGTCCTGGCCGTTTTCGGCGCGATAGAGCCTGGGCGCGATCTCCTGCCACTTTCTTACTTCGCCGCTGTAATCCTTGAATTGGTCGATCTTCAAAGCGCCGTCAGGCTCAGCCGTTACCTTGACCCCGCCCAGCACGGCGGCACCGCGCAGGAAATTGCCTTGCGAACGGCGCGTGGTCAAGTACCGGCCTGCCACAGACTTGGCATCTTCCGCCGCAGTGGCCAGTTTTTGCGCGGCGGCTGGCGTATAAGGGAAGTAGCGGTCCATGAAGTGGGTCCACAGAGCGCTGCGCGGACTGATCTCATGCTTGCCGCCGCTGTTGTAGGAAACAAAAAAGCCAATCTGTGCGTCCGGGATGAGGTGGAGATCGCTGTGAAAGTAGATGGTGTCGCCGCCGTGTCCGATAATGCGGTGGCCATTGCGCGTCTCTTCATAAAAACCGAGACACATGGCGTTGAGTGCTGGAACCAAACCAAACTGGCGAGCATGCATCATTTGCGCGGTTTCCGGTTTCAAGATCTGCGCGTTATCCAGCTTGCCGTCTTGCAGGTGGGCGATCATGAAGCGGGAAATATCGTCGGCGGTAGCAGAGAGCGCTCCTGCCGGAGCTTCGTCAATAATCTCAAAGGGCTTTGCTTTCCCTGATGCGACGTTGTATCCGCCGGACATGAGAGGCTTCAATTCCGCCGGCAGCGGTTGCGCAAAAGTGGAATGCGCCATGCCGAGCGGCTGGAAGATGTTTTCTTTTACGTAGTCATCGAACGGTTTGCCGGAAACGCGCTCCACTATATATCCGGCAAGGCCCGCTCCATAGTTGGAGTACGCAGGAGTGGTACCCGGTGCGAAAATACGCTCCGGCACGTGCTGTACGAGATGTTGCCGCAACGATTCGACCGGCGCGCCTTCCGGCTTGATCAGATCTTTGATCTGTTCTTCAAACCCCGGAGTGTGGGTCATCAAATGGCGCAAGGTGATGGGTTGCGGGTATGTGTTGGGGAGCTTAAAGTCGAGATAGGTGTTGATGTCCTTGTCCAGATCAAGCTTGCCTTGTTCCACCAGCTGCATCACGGCTGTCCAGGTAAAGAGCTTGGAGATGGAGCCGGGACGGAACAGCGTGGCGTCAGTAGAAACCACGATCCGTTTTTCAACGTCGCTAAATCCGTAGCCGCGCGTGAAAAGGATTTTGCCATCCTTCACGACCAGTACAACGGCACCGGCAATGTTCTCCCGTTGCAGTTGCATCGGCACAAAACCATCAAGAAACGCTTCAACATCAGCCGCGGTCATTTCATGAAATACACCCGCTTCTTGCGGCGCAGGGGACGCACTGGCCGCAGGCTTGGTTGACTGGCCTGCCGCAAAACCGCCAAGCAGCAGCGTGAGCGGCAGCAAACACAGAAATGCCGGATGCTTCTTTAGGGTCACCGATTGGGCTCCAATGGTCGAGGGACTTGGAAGAACCAGGAAAGGATATCACGCAGGTAGAGAAAAATCAGGTCAACACCTTACTTCACGGTCTATGACTATGCCTGGTAAGTCTTTTAAGAATCAGATTCCTGGCGATACGCTGCTGAAAGGGTGCCTCAATAGTCGTTTCGCAGATGGTATCGCTCCGCGCAAAGTGCGTTGCGACATGATTAGAAAATTTTAAAATGAAATTAGTTCGTAATCACCCACGCATAACTACTTTCGTGCTGCAGATTCCTCAAAACCAGTTTAAACTTGGGTCAACGCCGACGTTGTGCGGTGCCCGGCGAAAGCGCCAAGTTGGAAATCCATAACAACCCCCGCAAGTGCGCAGGTAATTTCCCCTCATGCAAGGTGATGTTTCTTGAACAAAGCCAAAGTACTGCTTATTGATGACGATCCGGTCATCCTTGCCACCGTCTCGGAATTCATGCGGTTGGAAGGTTACGCGGTTCTGCAAGCGGGCACGTTGAAGGCCGCGTACGCCTATCTTGAAAATGAGGCGCCGGACCTGGCGGTGGTGGACTACGACCTACCGGATGGCGATGCTCTGCAATTCCTGGCCGCGACCAAGAGCATGAATCTGGCGATGAAAGTAATTGTGCTTACCGGTCACGGCAGCATTGACCTCGCTGTGAAAGCCGTGAAAGAAGGCGCTGAACAGTTTCTTACCAAGCCAGTGCAGTTCTCTGTACTCAGTTCGGCCGTGCGCTCATGCCTGGAGAGTCAACAGAACCAGCGCAAGCAACTCGCCCGCAAGATCGTCCGTCCGCGATATGAGAAGAACCCGTTTCAGGGCACCAGCTTAGCGATCCAGCGTCTGGCCCAGGAAGCCAACAAGATCGTCCACACGGACCGGCCGATTTTGATCCAGGGAGAAACCGGGACAGGCAAAGGCGTTCTGGCGCAGTGGATCCACAAGCACGGTCCGCGCATGGACGAAGCTTTTGTCGACGTGAATTGTGCTGGGCTCTCCAAGGACTTGCTGGAGTCAGAACTATTCGGATACGAAAAAGGCGCGTTCACCAGCGCTTCCGGCACCAAGCCGGGATTGGTGGAAGCCGCGCATAAAGGGATTCTGTTCCTGGACGAACTCGGCGAAATGGATGTAATGGTTCAGCCGAAATTGCTAAAGGTCCTGGAAGACAATCGTTTCCGCCGGCTCGGTGACATTCGCGAGCGCGTGGCCGATATTCAGATCATTGCGGCAACTAACCGCAACCTGATGCAGTCGGTCAAGGAGATGCGTTTCCGGGAAGATCTTTATTTCCGCATCAGCACATTCCATCTGCAAATACCGCCGCTGCGGCAACGCGGAGAAGACATTCCTATCATCGCCAACAACCTGTTGCAGAACCTGGCCAAAGACCTGGCCCGCGACCAGCAGGAACTCAGTCCCGCGGCGGAAGCGGCGCTAAAGACTTATTCGTGGCCTGGAAACATTCGCGAATTGCGCAACGTGCTGGAGCGCGTGGCTCTTACCTGCGATTCGCGGGTGATTGAACCCCAAGACCTGGTGCTGCCACACCGCACCGGCTCTACCGCGCCGGCAACTCAATTCGCGGCGGACACCAGCTTGACCTTAGCGGAGATGGAACGGCAACACATTCTCCGGGTGTTGCAGGAAGAATCCGGGAAAGTGGCGCAAGCGGCCACGCGTCTGGGAATTCCGCGCAGCACTTTATATCAGAAGATAAAAGTGTACGGGATCGCGCCTGAAGTAACAGCCTAAGTTCTAAACGTCAGCACTAAGCAATCATTCCTAAACAATGGGATGATGGTCGGTTGGCTGGTCTGGCGGTTTAACTCCAGACGGCCAAGCCTGGTTAGGGTGGTGAGTGGCGCCATTAACCTCCGCGGCCTGTTTCTGGCCATTTCGCATGAGCAGCGCCAGCTCAACGCGATTCCATACACCCATCTTTTTAAAGATCCGGGAAAGTTCGTTGCGAACGCTCTGCTCTTTGATACGGAGACGGCGAGCGATTTCGCGGTTAGGATAGGCCTGAGCGACAAGCTCGGCGATCCGTTTCTGAGCGGGGCTCAAGTTGAACAACTCAAGCATGCCGGGCTGCGCGGAGTTAACGGTTTCGTCCGCGGTATTCAGGGCTTGTACCAGACGATCGCCGGCGCTTTCAAACGCGTCCGTGCCGGAGTTCAGCATGATCACCATGGTGCCCGGGCAAAATTCGTGGACGAACCGCAATACCTTCAAACGGTCAGGATCAGGAGCTGATGGACTGAATTCCACCATAACGCCAGCGACGTCGCCCTTTTGCAATACCTGCTTAGCGCGCGTGACATCAGACGTGACCGAAATGCGCCAACCTGCGTTGCGCAGCGAATCCAGAAAAGATTCCGGCACGCCCTGTTTAAGGGGAACTACTAGCAAATGGTCCATGGCAACTCCACGTAGAATTCTTTACTGCGTATAACATCGGCGGGATTCTGCTGAACTTTGCCTTTTGCAGGAAAGATTTGCGTTTCTTTGCAGAAAAAACAACTTAAGGACCCGGCAAAAAATGCCGATAACCTCATCGTGTAAGAGAACGCCTCCTTTCTTGGAGACTTCTCATGCGAGAAGGTCTTGGACTTCCAGTCATCTCCAGGCCTTTTAGGACTGCGCTCATTCAAAGAGCGCGAGGCCATGCTTATCTAAAATTGGTTTAATAATTCACCGCTTCAAGATGTTTGTCCAAGATGCGTTGTCTGGATTCTGGAATCTGAACAGCGCAGAAAACTCAGCTAGTACTCTCGTCCTTACTTTTGAATCACTTAACAGTACGCTTGTTCTGGCACAGTACGTGCGATAGGTAATGGCACGAGGAGACAAACAATGG
>JANXPR010000063.1 GCA_025357215.1 Acidobacteriaceae bacterium
GCACCCGGATGTCGCCCGGCACCGGCGGCTCGTAATCTTCATCGCGACGCCACGGCGGAGGCTCCGGAATTCCCACGCGTTCCAGCTTCATCGTCGCCGCAACGGGGACTAACTGGTCGAGCGTTTCACGGCCGAACACCTGGTAGATGCGGTCGGAGTGGGACTCCACCGGCGCCGCCACCAGCATGGCGTTCGTGGCCGAATGCAGTTCAAAATGTTTGCCCGGATGCGCCAGCGCGTAATGCGTTACCAGCGACGCAATGTGTGAAAGCTCGGTGGATTCGGCCTTGAGAAACTTTTTGCGCGCCGGAGTATTGAAAAACAAATCGCGTACGGCAATCGACGTCCCAACCGGCAGCCCTGCGTCTTCCACGCGCAGAATCTTGCCGCCGGCAATTTCCAGCACCGTTCCCGTTGCGTCTTCAGGGGCGTGCGTCTCCAGCAGTATCCGCGAAACGCTGGCAATCGACGGCAGAGCTTCTCCGCGAAAACCCAGAGTACGGATATTCAACAGGTCTTCGGCGTCTTTGATCTTTGAGGTCGCATGGCGCTCGAAGGCCAGCAGCGAATCGTCGCGCACCATGCCGCAGCCGTTGTCCGTCACCTGAATCAGCTTGCGTCCGCCGGCTTCCACCTGTACGCGTATGCGCGTGGCGCCGGCATCAAGTGAGTTTTCCAGCAGCTCTTTCAACACGGACGCTGGACGCTCCACCACCTCGCCGGCGGCGATTTTGTTGGCAACGTGTTCAGAAAGAACGTGGATGCGGCCCATAGTTTGGTTTTGTTCCGAGCACCAAAGGGTGCGAGGAAACCCTTATGGTAAATGGTTTTTGATTGGCGGAGCTGGGTTTCGTTCGGTCGGGTCGAGATGGCCTGACTGCAGTCTTTAGATGACCAGCTATTCAGGTTTAACGGCGGCAGCAGACCACCCATCTTCCACGCTGGAAGGGAAATAGAAATCACAATCTATCGATAGCGAGTACTCCGCCAAGCGCTCCACGATCTCGCGCTCAAAGACGATACCGGGATAATACACCCGAAAATACCCTACAAGCTCCATCGTGCCACCATATTCAAGACTGAGTTCCCTGAAGCCATTTTTATTTTTGTCGAGTTGATCGAGAACGTCAGCAATATGCTTTTCGAGCTCCGCTGATCGTTCCAGCCGTGAATAGAGTGACCAGCGACTGAACTTCCTTCGCTTTTGCGTTCCCCGGATAACCTCGCCTTCACTGCTGCTCTCCGTTGGTGGAACGCCCACCCGTTTTCTTATCGCATCCGGGTCAAAGGAACCTGTAATCGTGAAGTACGCATAACTTTCGTTCGTTGCGCTCATGAGCTGCTTAGTCTCAAGCTCTTACTTCCCTGCCAGCGCCGGCGCCGGATACTGCGGTAGTTTTTCCTTGGCGCGGTTGGCGCGCTGGATTTCCAAATCATCGAACAGCAGTGATGGCGCCACAATCGAGCTGGGTAGCGGCTCGTTACGGTTGTAGACGTACGCATCGTTGCCGGCCGCGACAATGCCCGTGCGCAAGGCGCGCGTGTCCAATTGATTAAAAGAGGCTCCGCGCACCAGTTCCATGTGGCCATCGCTCACGTACACGCGCCACAGTAAACGGGGAGCAAGCCGCACTCCGGTGGTTTCCACGTAGTAACCGTAGGGACGTCCCTGGTCCTTGCACATGGCGATCAACTTTTTCTTGAGTTCGTCAAAGCTAACGCCATTGGAAGCGGTAACAATCAGGTTGGAGATCTGCGCGCGCGGCGCGCCGGCCAGCGGCGTGCGTCCGTGCCCGTTGGAGTGCGGCAGGTCGCGAATGGGTTCACGGCCCAGCAGGAAGTTGGTGAGAACTCCTTTTTCGATCAAGGTAACCGGCTGCGCGGTCACGCCTTCATCGTCCACGTCATAGCTGCCCGCCAACGTCTGGCCATCAATCTTCTTCACGCGTGGATCGTCCACCACCGTCAAGAAATCCGGCAGCACGCGGCTCTTGTAGGACGAAGCAAAGTCTCCACGCGTACGCGCCGGGTTTCCCAGCTCAGGACGCGCCCCCAGGATGTTGGGCACGATCAGGCGCTCCAGCACGGCCGTCACCGCGTCCGCGGAAAACAGCACCGGGCCGCGGTAAGAATCTTCCGCCACCGGGGCTTTCTTTAGCGCGGCAAAAGTGCCAATCAGTTCTTCCGCTTCCTTGGCAACCTGCTCCTGCTTGGGCAGTTCGTCCGGATTGGTGACCACATAACCGTGGCTGCGTTCCAGGCGCATGCCGTCATCCGCTTGCGCCGACCCCGAAAAGCCATAGCTGTAGATCGCCTTGCCGTCGCGGGTGACCGCTCCTTCGGTATTCACGTAGTAATGGTTCAATACGCGGAAGCTGAAATTCGCTTCTGAACTATCCAGGCTGGGATCGCGGCGAAACAGGTCAGAAGCCACGCGGATGTTTTTCTTCCACGCTTCCAGGTCCGCGCCCAGTTGAATTGTTTTCTGGATGGATTGCGATGGCTTCTCCTGCGAGAAGTCCGCCACTTCATTTTCCGATTGCAGGTTCTTCAGCGCGGCTTGTTTTTCGCTCAGGCCGCCCAGGGCCGCCTTGTACGCCTTGTCCGTGGCCAGCCATAGCTGGCGGCGCAACGCAAGCTCATTGTTGTCCATGGGCATTACGTCCACTGTGCCCACGCCCTCGCCGTAATAGCTGTCCTGTTTGTAATCGCCAATGCGGACGACCACGCGCACCAACCGTCCGATATTCGCTTGTGAGCTGCGCAGCGCGCCCAGCGTTGCGTCCGCGGAGTATTGGTTCAGCTCCGTCACCTGATAATCAATGTAATAAGGACGTTGCAGTTCCCCCAGTTGCAGTTTTTCTTGCGAACGACGCAACTCGGCGAGCATGGCCTTCAATACGGGATCGCCATGATCGTCCGTGGCGATGTTTGATTTTTCGTCGGCGGGCAACGCCGTCAGCGATGGGGTGCTGCAGCAAAGATCGAGAAGACCGAGAAGGACGAGGCTGAAAATGAATTTACGCATTAGCGGACCTCTTTCTTCGCGCCGTCGTCTACGCCCGGCGGCGGCAACACTGGAGGTCGATCATGGCCCTGCG
>JANXPR010000103.1 GCA_025357215.1 Acidobacteriaceae bacterium
CTACGGCATCCTGCAACCGCAGGTCGCGGCCAGTCTTCCTGGCACTCATCGCTCGCGCTACACGCGCCTGTGGGGCGGTGAACCCGGCATTGATCCTTACACGCGCGCGGTGTCGGATGTTTACCAAGACCTGTTCGGCGAGGGCTCCTTCATCGGCAAAGGGATTTATGAAGTCGATGTCTTCGAGCAGGCCCTGGGCGGACAGCTCCCGCAAAATCGCATTCTCAGCCATGATCTGATTGAGGGTTGCTACGCCAGGTCGGGTCTTATCAGCGACGTGCAACTCTATGAAGACTATCCCGTCACGTATGACGCGGACGTGGCCCGGCGTCACCGCTGGATTCGCGGCGACTGGCAGATCGCGCGCTGGGTCCTGCCGCGAGTACCTGGGCCAGAGGGCACGGCGGTAAAAAATCCGCTGTCCATGCTTTCGCGATGGAAAATTGCCGACAACCTTCGCCGCAGCCTGGCTCCGGCATTGCTCGCTTTGTTGTTGCTGTTTATTTGGGTACGTCCAGCGCCGGCGGGGCGGTGGACCTTCGCCGTTCTCGTCATGCTTTTTGTCCCCACGGCTCTCAGCTTTGTGTTTGACCTGTTCCAAAAGCCGAAAGGTGTGTCCGCGAAGCAGCACTTTCCTGAGGCCGTGCAATCTTTCAGACGCCACCTTGCGCAGGGACTCACGTCGTTTGCCTGTTTGCCCTATGAAGCGTTCTACAGCCTGGATGCGATTCTTCGCGCATCATGGCGGATGATTGTCTCCCATCGACGGCTATTGGAGTGGAACCCATCCAGCGAACACAATCACCAGAACCAGTGTGGACTGGCGGCATCTTTCAAGCGAATGTGGTTTGCCCCTTTCATGGCAACGGCGTGCCTGATCGGCTTGTCCGTGATCAAACCAGCAAGCTTGACCATGGCCGCTCCTATACTGCTGGCCTGGTTTGCATCCCCCGTGTTCGCTTGGTGGATCAGTCGTCCCCTGCAACAGGAAGAACCGCGGTTGTCTTCGGAACAGGTTGCCTTCCTCCACAAGCTGGCAAGAAAGACATGGTCGTTCTTTGAGCAGTTTGTTACTGCTGACGACCATTGGCTTCCTCCAGACAACTATCAGGAAAGCCCAGGGCCGGTTCTGGCCCACCGCACTTCACCAACGAATATGGGGCTGTCGTTATTAGCGAGTCTTTCCGCGTACGATTTTGGCTATCTCTCAACCGCCCAGCTGCTGCAACGCATCGGCCAAGGGTTCCAGACCATGCAATCCCTGGAACGTCACCGGGGGCATTTCTATAACTGGTATGACACACTTACGCTGAAACCACTGTCGCCGCTTTACGTTTCCACCGTCGACAGCGGAAATCTCGTGGCCCACATTCTGACACTGGAGCCGGGGCTTTCGGGTCTGGTAAACCAGAAGATTCTGCCGCCGCGGCTGTTTGATGGGCTTCTTGATGCACTCCGCGTTTTCCTGGACGTAACGAGGACGCCGGCCGTTCGTAAGACCAAATTGGCGGACCCGGCAATTCTTCGGGCTGAAGATTTGCTAAAACAACTAAGCGGGTTGTGCGCCGAGCCGCCGACAAAACTCCCGGCCGCTCTTAGATGTCTTGTGGAGCTTTCCGCAAAAACCGCGGCCCTTGCCGAACTCGCCAAAGACCTGCTTGGAAGCGAGCCGGTTTGGTGGGCTGGCGCCCTGCAACGTCAGTGCCAGGCTGCGCTTGATGATTTGACTTTCCTCACGCCGTGGCTTGCGCTTGATCATTCACCGGATGAGCTGGAAAGATTCCACATTGATGAAATCTTGACGCTGGGTGAATTGGCCGCGCTGACAGATACCTGGAACCTGGACTTCCTCTCCGTCATCCAGGCCCGGCATGCCGATGACCCGGCGGCATATCAGCGGATCGAGGCCCTTCATTTGCTTATCAGGGAAGCAAGTCATCGCGCCGGGAACCGCATTGCGGAGATTGAAGCGCTCGGTCAGCAATGCAAAGAGTTTGCCCACGTGGAATACGACTTCCTGTACGACCAGACGCGCCATTTAATGACGATTGGATACAACGTTACTGAACGGCGGCGGGATTCGGGCTACTACGACCTACTGGCATCAGAAGCAAGACTTGCCAGCTTTGCCGCCATCGCGCAGGGCAACATTCCGCAAGAAAACTGGTTTGCCCTAAGCCGCCAGCTTACCAATTCTTCGTTCGGACCAACTCTTCTTTCCTGGGATGGCTCCATGTTTGAGTACCTCATGCCCCAGCTGGTAATGCCTACCTATGAAAACACGCTGTTGGACGAGACTTGCAAAGCGGCAGTCGCCCGGCAGATTGAGTATGGCGCCACGCGCAATGTCCCATGGGGCATATCTGAATCCGGATACAACGTGGTCGATGTTCACATGAATTATCAGTACCGCGCCTTTGGCGTGCCTGGGCTTGGCCTCAGACGCGGACTGGGAGAAGACCTGGTGGTTGCTCCTTACGCCACAGCGTTGGCGCTCATGGTCGCCCCGGAGCAGGCCTGCGCGAATTTGCAAAGACTCTCGGTGGCAAGCGTTGAAGGTAAGTGCGGCTTCTATGAGGCCGCGGACTACACGACCGCACGTGTGCCGAGAGGCCAGTCAAGGGCGATTGTCCGGTCGTATATGTCCCACCATCAAGGCATGAGCCTGCTGGCGCTCTCTCACGTCCTGTTGGACCGCCCAATGCAACGGCGATTTGAATCGGTACCAATATTTCAGGCCACCATGCTGCTCTTGCATGAGAAAGTCCCCAAGGCTAAAGCCCTGTATGCCACGCCGGATGACTTGCCGGAGACGCATCGGTCCGTAGACGAGCTGGAAACTCCCGTGCGGGTCTTTCACAACCCCAACACGCCAATTCCCGAAGTCCAACTGCTCTCTAACGGCAAGTATCACGTCATGGTCAGCAATGCCGGCGGCGGCTACAGCCGGTGGAAAGATATGGCGGTGACCAGGTGGCGTGAAGATGCCACGCGCGATTCGTGGGGAACTTTCTGTTACATCCGGGATGTTGCCACAAAACGGTTCTGGTCCACCGCCCACCAGCCAACGGCGAAGCCCCTGGAACATTACGAGGCGATTTTTTCCGAAGCCAAAGTTGAGTTCCGTTGCGGCGAGGGAGAGCTGGACACGCATACCGAGATCGCGGTCTCCCCGGAAGACGACATCGAACTTCGGCGCGTCACGCTCACCAACCGCTCGCGTAAACGCCGGGTGATTGAAATCACCAGTTACGCTGAAGTTGTTCTGGCCTCGCCGGCATCCGACGATCTGCATCCGGCCTTCAGCAATCTCTTCGTGCAAACCGAGATATTGGACCAACGCCGCGCAATTCTTTGCACTCGCCGACCGCGATCACACAATGAGCAACCGCCCTGGATGTTTCATCTGCTCGTGGTTCATGGCGCGGATGTGGGAACTGTATCGTACGAAACGGACCGAATGCAGTTCATCGGCCGGGGAAGAACCGCGGCAAATCCTCAGGCAATGACCATGTCTGGTTCGACACATTTGTCCGGCAGCCAGGGCTCGGTACTTGATCCCGTTGTCGCGATCCGCTACCAGATAACGCTGGAGGCGGGACAGTCGGCCACGGCGAACCTGGTTTCCGGCGTCGGAGAGAATCGAGAGCGCTGCCTGCAATTGATCGACAAGTATCAAGACCGCCATCTGGCCGACCGAGTTTTTGACCTCGCCTGGACTCATAGCCAGGTCGTCTTGCGGCAGCTCAACGCCACGGAGGCGGACGCGCAGAGTTTTGGACGTTTGGCAAGTTCCATCCTCTATGCCAACCAGTCTTTGCGCGCCGAGGCTGCACTGCTGGCCAAAAATAACCGCACGCAGTCTGGTCTGTGGGGCTACACAATCTCCGGTGACCTACCCATCGTTTTGCTGCAAATTGCTGACGTGGCCAACATGGACCTGGTGCGCCAGCTCGTCCAGGCCCACGCTTACTGGCGGCTCAAAGGGCTCGCGGTGGACCTGGTGATTTGGAATGAGGACCACGCCGGATACCGGCAACAGTTGCAAGACCAGATCATGGATTTAGTGGCGGCAGGTGTTCAAGCCAACGCCGCCGAAAGCGGCGGGCAAATCCTGGTACGGATTGGCGAGCAGATCGCGAATGAAGATCGCATTCTTTTCCAAGCCGTTGCCCGGGCCATTATCACCGATGCACGAGGTTCCTTGAGTTCCCAGATCAACACGCGCCGCGCCGCGGAAACCGAAGCACCGCGCGTGCGCGCCCGAAGGGCCGCTCGCGGCCTGCCTGCTCCGCGGGTCGATTCACCCCGCCCTGACCTGGTTCACTTTAACGGGCTTGGCGGGTTCACACCCGATGGCCGCGAATACGTAGTCACGCTGGCACAAGACGAAGTAACTCCAGCGCCATGGGTGAATGTAATCGCCAACCCAGAATTCGGCACCGTGATCTCCGAGAGCGGCTCGGCGTATACCTGGGGTGAAAATGCCCACGAATTCCGGCTTACTCCATGGCACAACGACCCGGTGAGCGACGCCAGTGGCGAGGCGTTCTTTCTGCGCGACGAAGAAAGCGGCAGTTTCTGGTCGCCGTCGCCGCTCCCGGCCCGTGGCACCGGGCCTTATGTAACACGTCACGGATTCGGCTACAGCGTCTTTGAGCATACGGAGGACGGCATCCGTTCAGAGCTGCAGGTCTACGTGGCTCCGGATAACGCTATCAAGTTCTCAGTACTGAAAGTTCGTAACGATTCGGGCCTCAGCCGCAAGCTCTCCGTCACGGGATATGTCGAATGGGTGCTTGGAGACACTCGTCCTAAATCCACGATGCACGTGACCACCGAAAATGATCCTGAGACTGGAGCCTTGTTCGCACGCAATGCTTACAATGCCGAATTTCCCGGCCGCACTGCGTTCTTTGACGCCACGCAATCCACGCGAACGATCACCACCGATCGAACAGAGTTTCTAGGACGCAACGGATCACTTTCCAATCCGGCGGGCATGTACAAGGCGCGCCTCTCCGGAAAAACTGGCAGCGGTCTTGACCCTTGCGCCGCGATCCGCGTGCCCTTTGATCTGCTGAGTGGACAGGAACGCGAGATCGTGTTCATCCTCGGCGTCGGTCAGACTTCCGCCCAGGCCGTGGAACTAGTGCAGCGCTATCGCGGCACAGAAGCTGCGCGCGGTGTGCTCGAAACTGTATGGCACTACTGGACGCACACGCTGGGAACCGTGAACGTTGACACTCCGGACCAGTCCATCAACGTGATGGCCAACGGCTGGCTCTTGTACCAGACTTTGGCATGCCGTTTGTGGGCGCGAAGTGGATATTACCAGTCGGGCGGGGCCTTCGGGTTCCGCGACCAACTGCAAGACGTGATGGCCCTGGTGCACGCTGAACCGGGGCTCGTCCGTAAACAGCTTTTGCTTTGCGCCTCCCGCCAGTTCCGTGAAGGCGACGTCCAGCATTGGTGGCACCCGCCGGCCGGCCGCGGAGTGCGCACCCACTGCTCTGACGATTTCTTGTGGCTGCCTCTGGCGGTTTGCCGTTACGTTTTCAGCAGCGGTGATACTGGAGTATTGGACGAAGCCGTGGAATTTCTTGAAGGCCGCGCGATGAAACCGGAAGAAGATTCTTATTACGACCTGCCCGGACGCTCCGCAGCAACCGGCACTCTCTATAGCCATTGCGTTCAGGCAATCACCGCGGGCCTCAAGAGAGGTGAGCACGGCCTTCCCTTGATGGGCACGGGAGACTGGAATGACGGCATGAACCTGGTGGGCGAACAGGGCAAGGGCGAAAGCGTCTGGCTAGGGTTTTTCCAGCATCAGGTATTAACAGGTTTTGCCGATCTAGCCGGCCGCCGCGGAGACAAGGCTTTCGCCGAGATCTGCCGCGCTGAAGTCGAGCAGCTTCGTCGCGCGATTGAGGACACAGCCTGGGACGGGGAGTGGTATCGGCGAGCGTACTTTGACGACGGCTCGCCGCTGGGGTCGACGGCGAACGAGGAATGCCGCATTGATTCCATTGCCCAAAGCTGGTCGGTCTTGTCGGATGCAGGTGATCCACAACGCTCGCAGATGGCCATGAATTCCTTGGACAAGCACCTCGTTGACCGCGAATACGGCCTGATCAAATTGCTGGCTCCGCCTTTCGACAAATCCAGCCTGAATCCGGGCTATATAAGAGGATACGTCCCCGGAGTGAGAGAAAACGGCGGACAATACACTCATGCCGCCATTTGGGCGGCCATGGCGTTCGCCGCCATGGGTGACAGCGCACGGGCCTGGGAACTGTTCAGCATGATCAATCCAGTCAACCATTCCCTCTCGCGCGAAACCGTAGCAACGTACAAAGTGGAGCCTTACGTGGTGGCCGCTGACGTCTATGCCCTGGCGCCGCACACGGGTCGGGGAGGCTGGACCTGGTACACCGGCTCCGCCGGCTGGATGTACAGACTGCTGATTGAATCACTCCTGGGGCTTCGGCTGGAAGTTGATAAGCTCTACGTTGCGCCGTGCTTCCCCGAAGACTGGAACAGCTTCAAGGTACACTACCGCTTTTGTGAGACCGTCTATCACATTACGGTCAGCCAGTCCGCCGATCATGAAGGTGAGCCCAAGCTCATGGTGGATGGCAATCCGCAAGACGAGAAGTTCGTCAACCTGACCAACGACGGCCAGGAACACTTCGTGGAGTTGACGTTCGCAACGGCAAGAACGCCTGTCTTATCGTAGGTCAGTAGGCGTTATCCGGTTATAACCACTACTTCCATGCGAAACGGCGATGCAAATACGTCTGGGGTTCGCGTCGCGCGAATTCTCGAGTTCCGGCCCAATATTGAGCTATCCGATACAGAATAAGGATACGGCGATGCTGTCTAATGAAAGAGTGAAACGAAGTAAATCAAGCCAGCACCCGGACGCGAGCGAGCCGGTTGCGGGAAAACCAGCGGGCCGAACACGCAGATTCGGCGTCGTGGAAAAGGACCGTGTCTTGTGTTTCTGCTGCACCCTGAGTTTCACCAACAGCCAGGAGCGCGACGCCCACTTGCAAAAGGTCCACCCCAAGTGGTCTGAGGATATGGTCCGAAAGATTGTTCCCGGCAGATCGCGTTCGAATGAGTAATTTAAAGATGCGGGAATTTGGGCCTGTTATTCACGCCAGCGTGGTATATTCACCCCCTGAGGTAGCTACCACCTTTTCCTCTTTCAGGTCTTCTGACCTAAGGCAAGTCCACCTGAAGTTCGCCCCACACTTAGGCTGCTTTCGAAAAGTTGTGCAAAGTGTCTTTTGAAGCGATCCTTAACGAAGTTGAAGAACTTCATGGCGTCTGTACGCGCCTTGAAGACCTGGCAGACCAAAATCCACCTGTCTCAGACGCGCTGACGACCATTGCCAGAAGCCTCCGTGGCACCGCCACGATCCTGGCAGTTCTGGTGGCCACCCGTGTGGCCCCAGGCCAATCTGAAAAGCCGGAAACCGACTGGACATACAAGACACTTCGGCTTTCGCCGGCACCCGTGTGTTGTCCCCTGCCAGCTTTTGATGATTTTGCGATCGAGATGTTACGGAAGCGTAATGCGCTAATCGAGCGGATCGTGTTTCATCAATGGCTCGATCTCGTGATTGATTTCAAACTTTATGGGCGCGCGGCAGGACTGGCAGATTGTTTCGTGGATTCCTCCATCCAAAGTCATCGCCTCAAGCTTGCTGGGACGCAGGCATTTATGGCAAGTAAGGACCAGGTAACCCGCGCTGTCTCGGCCAACAGGGTCCTAATATGGCGCCATCGACAACCGATTGGGTTACCAGCTGCGCTTCGAACAAGCCCATTTGACCGAACCCTAAAAAATCACTGTGCCTATCTGCCTTTTGTTTCTTTCGAAACTCACGAATCTCTGGGGATACAGCATCTATTCTCCCGATGAATGTGGCTGTTACACAGTGGCTAACAAACTCTCCTGGATGTCGCCGCTCATAATCGGCGTCTGCCTTCGCCATAGCCTCAGTTTGTTTTTCGAATCGCTTCAACCTAACATCGCGGACTATGCTCACAGGAATCGGCAGAATGAGCCGCCCTTGGGAATCCTCCGATCCGGATCTGGCTCCTCCGGAAACATGGATGGCCAGACTCGGCGGCCCTCCACCGTCCCCATAGGCAAACCACAGCGATCCGTCACAATCGTCACCGCTCAACATCGAATATTCGAAATTCCCCGAGAAATGTCCGCGAATCCGCACGAGTTTATTGTTGAACGCAGCAGGATTTTCCAAAACGGTGCAGATGGTTGTGTTCACCGGTTTCTGATCAGCAACCTTATCGGATTCCTCGCGATTGACCGGGGTCACGCAGGCCAGTAATCCTTCACTGGTTTTACCGAGGGTCACAGGCTCGATGCAATCCGTCATTCGAATATGGTTGTCGTCCATGAGTTGGGTGTGTCGGGTAGGAGCTACGGCTGGAAAGGCCTGGAGTTGGTAAGTAACCACGAACACACTTCCCGCTGAATTAGCCGCCAACCCATACGCAAACCAAACCGCCTCCCCATATTGCGTGTAATAGCCGAGAAAGAAGGCTTTGTGATCCTTAAATGCTTTCAAGCCGCAATCGAAAACAGAGGGGTCCGGTTGAGTCGACGCTGTCGTTCCGCAATCATTCGGTTCTTTGCCAGAGGTCGTCCTGAGTCTCTCAAGGAAGACCTTCGTGTAGGGCACGGAAGCCGTTGCGACTTCGAGGGTATTGGAGGAAATGGCTTGTGCCCGCTCCGCCCTCACTTTGTTCCGATAATGAATGGCAGCGAAGCAAGCGGCGACAAGCCCAACCCCCGCGGCAGCAATCAGAAGATTCACCGATACCTTTTGCATCGGTCTATTGGACACCGGCCAGGGAACAGGTGCCAGAGAAATCGCTTCGAAAATTGGCACTCGCGGAAAATCGCCTCTCTAACAATGGCGGCCGTGTCAAGCACTTTTGAGGCGCACTAGCCCGTGCCGTCCGAAGAGCGCGCCATTTCACTCTAGTTGATGAATTGCCATACCAACCCAAGGCTCGCTCGTAATCGTTTTCAGGTCGGCGACCCTTCTCGGCTTTTTTCTTCCTCACGGAGGCGGGGATTTGTTTTCTTATCCTGAAGCTCGCGACAAACGCCTATTAGCGGCAGCGCCAAGAATTGTCCTGGAACCAAGGACCTCGAAAGGGTACAGTTGGTCTTGTGAAACGGCTCGTACTGGTGATCCTCGCGCTATCAATGCCTGTTTGGACAAATGCCCAAACTAGGCCAGGTTCGTCCGATGGATGCCGCAAAAGCTTGGGGATCGATGAGTTTCTTTTACCCAACGATGCTTCTGCAGCCAGGCAAGCATTCCAGGAGTTACGCAGTGCTGTGCTCGGGAGAAACAGGTCGCGCGTGATCGCACTCATGAAATTCCCTGCGGACTTTGTACTTGATGGGCGCGGGGTCAAGTTCGAGACGGATCGCGAATTTGAGAATAAGTACGACAAGTTCTTCACGCCTTATGTCATCACCTCAGTTCGCGATCAAGACCCCGCTAAGTTGATCGCCGGATGGGAGGGAGTGAGTCTGTCGAATGAGGCCGTTAGGTTTCGGAGAACCGCCGCCGGAAGCTTTCGAATTGACAATGTCATACCTCGGCCGGTCACTCCTCCCGATTCGCTCAAGGATTTTGTGGAGCAACGGCTGACCTGTCCTCCGGTCGTCGTGGAGGGACGGATCATCGCATACAACTGGGTTACTCATACGATGCCCGGATTCGAGGACATTTACATTGACCATTTCATCGTTGATGTGACGAACGTTCTGAGTGGAAGATTGCTACCGAAGCGAATACGCGTAGATTTTTGGGGAGTGTCACATCTGCCTGACTACAATCTGCCGACACAGGCATTTGAGGCTGGTTCCGTGTGGAGATTGTACCTACGCGCTGCCGATGAGCTTCCGATCAATCCTGAAGTCTGCGGCAAAGATGTACAAGAAACGATCACTTCCGTGGACGAGGCGGGTCGGGACGTTGACAAAAGGTCCGCAATCACGACACTGACCGGTGAGACCTCGCTGACTTACGCGGGTTTACCTTGCTTCGAAGCAGGGCGACAGTTCTTCGACAGAAGCGGGGACAGAATCTCCGAGTCTATCGCCATTGATAAGTCGCGATGTGGCGAGGTACCCGGGGCCGGTCATCGGAATCAGACAGCGGTCTTATCGCCACGGACCACGTTGCTCCTGATCCTACATACGTTCGAGCCTCGAACTGAAGACGGAAATCTCGTCATAAAGACCCTTCTTCCCCTGAGTAATGAGCCGCTCGCCTCCCTTTTCAGGACCGCAAGGCCTTCCGGGCAGGAGAAAAAATTTAGCGCCGCAAGGAAAACAGGGCCCAGCGTTCTAGTGTAGGAATACTTGCATGTCGCCATCGCGAGCCCATGTCATTTCGTTGGCCTTGTTGGCCTCAATCACCCTGTCGATTACGCCTGCTGTGTCTGCGCAGATCATTGAGGTGCGTGATTATCACGGTAAGCAGATTTCCTGCGCAAGGAGCGGACTCCACGGTTTTGAGATGCAGTGTGGAATAGAGACTTGGTATGAAGACATCTTTGTAGGGTCCGTGCTATCTGTTAGGGAGATAGAAGGTTCAGAAAAAGCCCTCGAAATTACACCCGAAGAGGTGTTTTATGGAAATCCTCCGAACGCACTAACAGTAACTACGAATCAGGGTGACTGTCTTGGAGACATCACTCCTGGCGACAGATGGCTCTTTTATCTGCGACGTGACGGCGAAACCAAAAAGCTCTTGCTTGGTTATGAGAGTCCCAGCGGCTCTGTGGCAGACAATGAGAGAACTATCTCGTTGCTGCGACGCCTGACAACGATGATCAACAGCGGGGTGATTCGAGGCTATGTAGCGCATCCGGTTCGAGAGGCTGATCACTCCGAAAACTGGACTTATCCTCCTCATCACAAAGTTGTTGCAAAGCAAGTAGCGGACGGCAAGGAATACGTTGCTCTCACAGACAGTAAAGGGGATTACGAGTTTGAGCCGCTGCCCGCGGGCTCGTACGATTTGAGCGCCAACACAACCCAAGGTCTGTGGGCCGAAGAGGGTCGTGTTGATGTCAAGCCGCGAGGATGCAGCAGCATTGGGTTCGAATTGCGCCCCGCCGGCAGTATTTCTGGCCGCGTCACAACTGCGAGCGGTAAGCCGGCCAAGTACGCGTCAGTAGAGGTGGCTCCGGTGGATAGTCCGCGCCGGTGGGCGTTTGCGACTGCTGACGAGCAAGGGTACTTTGAGGTCAATGGATTGGACGCAGGGCGTTATTTTGTCGGCATCGAGATTGAGGACAACCAGGGCGATCTGCTTCCGCGGGGCAAGGCATACTACCCAGGAGTCCGAGACAGAGATCTGGCTGTCACGATTACACTCGGCCAAGCTGAAAGCCGGAAACATGTCGACTTTGACTTGCCGCGGGCCGGAGAGCTATAGGCCAGACTGGCAGTAATAGACCGCAATATGTTAGGGCCTGCCCAGTCGTTAAATTGCCATCGTTCTAGTCCTTGGTGTCTATTCAGTCTGTAACATTCTTACGTCGTGAGGACCTATGTTGCGCGCCGCAATTGCTCTCTTTGCATCAGCACTCATTCCCTGGTTTGGGACCGCGCAAGTCAAACCGCACGCTTCGACCGAGCCTCAAACCGTCATCGACGGCCTCCTTCACTTTCCCGCACCAGCCCCGCAAAGCGCAAACGACGGTCGCTCCAAGAACGCTCGCTTTTCATGGAACTCGCCGCCTTCTGATGATGCGCCTCTCGACGTGCTGGCACTCTACTGGGGACAGATTGACGATTCGATTAAGACTTCAGCCTCCTCCAAGACGCGTGAGCAGCTCCTGAAAGCGTGTGTACAGAAGCCGGAATTCACAGCGTCGTTGTTGAAGATTCTCCCTCAAACAGCTGAGGCACACGACATCGTCAAGCGCCTCTACGACGAAAACACAGACCGCCTTGGCGAAGGATGGCCCGACGAGGTCAAGAAGTACCTCAAGCTCAACACCAAATACTTTCGGGAGGAGCTCGTGGCGGATGCCCTTGCTGCCAAGGACGATGCAGAAACCGGGAGCGTTACGAATGAGGGCGAATTGGGCACGCTTGCACGGCTGGATTGGGCGAAAGCTGAACCGATCTTGAAGAGGTTTGCAACGGACACAATGCCGCGTCGTGCGGTACTCGCCAAGACCCTTCTCTATCGGCAATATGGTCCATCAAGCGATAATGGCGCCGAACTAAGTACTGACCTCAAGAGCATTGTTGAAAACCGCAAGGCTCTTGGATATTCGCGCGACCGAGCTGCTGATGCACTGTTGTCCTCCAAGTGGACCGGCCGGGACGAATGGTTCCTGAAGCTCTTCCACGATCCAACACTTCGCAATCTTCACGATGGTTTCTACTTGCGCAGGCCACTTGTGGATCTAGTAGGCGGTGCGCCGGACCACTGGATTCCGATTGTTACTAGGTTGCTTGGAAGTCCCGATCGCGCCATTCACGACAATGCGGTTGAATGCTTGATTCAGTTCCAGCTTCGGAATGCTCGCAAGGATGCTCTCACTCTGCTGCTGCCCTGGTTGTCTGATCCGAAATGGTCTTCGGCGACTGACCGGCTTAGGCTCATTCAGAGCGTTGACGATTTGGACATTCGAGAGAGTGTTCCAGGGTTGATCGCCGTACTCAACCAAAATGTGGACGAAGCGGAGCGAGCGTATGCTGCGAACTCGCTGATTCATTTTCGCGATTCGCGAGCCAGCGCTGATCTTCGTCGTGGCATGCCGTCGATTGTAGACGCACATTACCGCCAGATGTTTATCGCAGCCTTGATCGCTGCAGGTGGTCTGCCGGATCAGGACGCCGCATCTGATGTCGAAGCCTACGCAGCAAAGATCAGCACTGAGGAAGGTTCAAAAGCTCTGGAGCGGGCTGAGTACGCTTGGCCAAAAGTACCGCTTCCCGTTCCGGTTAGCATTGGTCAGTACCTTGCTGAGCGGGGGGCCCCGAGCGAAGGCACAATGTCCATTCTGCTTACCCGCGCTGCCGCTCTTGAATCCTCGAACCGGTCCCTTGCTGAATCCCTCCGAGACATCGTTCATCGTTGGCCGTCGGTCATCGGCGACGACGACATAGCAGCTCGGATATTGGGACAGTCAGCCTCTGCGAGGAGCATTGGCTATGCTCTGCGCCGCCGTGAAACCTTCGCCAAGAACTGTGCCGAAGCAATTGCAACCGCTAAAACCTTAGCTGGATCGCCAGCAGGTTTATTCGCAGTCTTGTCAAGCGATGTCCAGCGCGAGACAGAATTGCTCCAAGGCGCGGATAAGGCCGCCGTGCTGTCGCTGCTCGCAAGCGCGAGGCTGGTACGCGAGTCGTTGCCCCTCGATCAGGTTGCGCGCCTTTACACGTCAGGAGATGTTCAGCTGGAACAGGTCGCCGGTGCATTCCTCACCGCTGAAGACAGCCCACGAGCCAGGGAGATATTCAGTGCAAAATCGAGAAGCCTGATAGTCATCGGTGCCCGGCAGGGCGGCGGCGATCCGGGGCATCATTCCTATACTGACTTTGATAAGCGCGAGAGTGAGTTGTTATCGCTAATGTCCGGTGATGGCGCAGACGATGAGGTCTACGCTCTTCTCACTGCTGGCTATTGGGGCAACGCAGGCCAAACTGTGATCGCGCGCAAAGGCGATTCGCTCACGATTACCTTTTACGATGATTCAGCAAGGCGTTATCGCCGGTCCATGCCGAAAGAGGAGTTCGAGCAACTCAAGTCTTTTGTCGAGTCAGAAAAGGTCGACGACCTTGGGCCGCTTTCTCAGATGGTGTTCGACGGAATGCAGTATGAGTATGTTCACTTGACGCCCATGCACGGACGTCGAGTATTCATGAACAATCCTGGAGTGTCCGACTCCGGCGGTTCCGTCTACGATAGACTTTGCGGGGTATTCTTCAAGTTGCTGCGTGTTCAGCGTCTGTCCATTGAATACCCACGGCTCTCTAAATTATCGGGCTTTGAGGTTCTTGTTGCCGACCGGCGATTTCATGTGATGGGGTTCTGGAAGGAGGGCAACAAACAGCTTTTCAGAATCTATCCAGACCGTGACCTAGGGAGTGCAGCAATAGCGTTCGCTAATCTCGGCTCTATTCAGGTTACGTCACGAATTCCAAGAGCGGAGAAGCCGATTTGGGTTTCGATCGAAAACGGTTTGATCATGGAAGCATCGGCTCCGCCCGTCTTTCCGCCCGAGAATCCGAACTCAGTCGTACCGTCAGAGTTCGAGAAGAAGAACGAAGAACGCCAGAGATCGTCGCCGGCGATGCTGTCTTGCGGCGCAATCGCTTACCGCGTTGGAGAATTCCATGATAAGAGCGGGTTCTGGAAGTTTGAGACCGGCAAACCACCTAAGTTGTTTCTTTCAGCAGATGTGCTTTCGCCTGCGATAAGCACAGACTGCAAATGGGCGCTGCTTGCGAAAAGCAAGGGGTCGTGGGTAGAGCCAAATACGCTAGTCCGGGTGGACCTTTCTAACGGCACAGTACTTGCCGTCGCTGTTCCAGAGGCAGACACGCTCGAACCCGTGGCATATGTACCCGAGCAACGGCGTTTTTTGGCGTACCGCGCGAAAGACGAGCCCACGGATAGTCGCAAGCCCGTCGGCCCTGACGCTCCCGAGTACTGGTTTGTGGATCCCGAGACGGGGAAGGGAGAGCTTACGTCTGCTGATGTCCGGCCGCTGGCCCATGTGGGCGAGCGCGCCCTGCAGCCCACGAATACCAGCGGCGAGTATTGGGCTGCTATCCCCTCTGATAACGACGGCGGAACGGACATCGGCATATTCGACGCGAAAGTATTGAAGTTTGTTCCCAAGACGCACGTACCGGAGCTGAGGTTTAACAGCCAGGCGCTGTGGGTCGATAAGCAGGCAAATATCGCCTATATTGTTTACAAATCTCACTTATTGCAACGTTCATTACCATAGAGGTGGACTGCTGGGGCCATGATTCCGTAGCCCAGAGTCCACATC
This sequence comes from Acidobacteriaceae bacterium, assembly GCA_025357215.1. Taxonomy (GTDB): domain Bacteria; phylum Acidobacteriota; class Terriglobia; order Terriglobales; family Acidobacteriaceae; genus Angelobacter. The sequence continues at coordinate 15,088 of JANXPR010000103.1, forward strand.
TGGTTGAGATCTCGCGTGAAGCCAGCCAATATCATTGCCGTATGACCGCAGACGAAGCCCGGAAGATGCTCGTCGATGGCATCAACTACGCCGCCTACAAGGAGAGCGACTCGTCTCTACACGATGCTGACAAGAACCGCCTCTTTGGTTCCCAGCATTACAGGTCTGGCCGTGCCGTCGTTAAGCCGAGCCCATGGGCTGAGGGTGATTTTGAAGAAAAAATGGCAGTGTTACTACGTTGGGCCAACACCCTAAACAGCTCCGATCCAGCGTTTGCGCAGGCCCAGAGCCTATTGGAGGCTGAGGATTCAGTTATCGGGCGGGTTATTCGACGTGTCAAACTGAACGAGCGAAACGAAGGATGATTGTTTAACGCTCCCGCCTGGACTGCATCAGATGCACCAGTTCCCAATTCTTGCGAGCCTCTTCTGCGCACTCCTTGAACACATCGTGTCCAAATCTGCGGTTGACCGCCCTCACACTCACGTGGTTATAGCTGTCAACGTAGGCGACCAAACTCCTTGAAACAATGCAGAGAGCGACGGTGCGGAAATTGACTCCATAGCGACGCTGGAGAAGACCTGCGTATTCTGCACGCCACGGCATCGGCAAGCCATAGCCCTGAACTTCATAGCGTCCCCGAGCAATATCGAAGCGGGCGACCATCTGACCTCGGGCGGAAGCCGAGGCCGACCACGCCGTCATCAACAGCACGATGCTCGCAAAGACCGCGACCAAGGCTATTGCTTTGTGGCGTCGAACGACGCTCCAATTGACTCTCACTTTTGGCAAGCTCATTTCACATATCTCGCACAGATAGAGATCGATCCGAAGTGCTAATTTTGCTTAAAATCTTAGACGTGTGAGGCCGGACTTTGTATCCTAGAGTGCCGTGTGACCGATCAGCAGATACGAACCCAGATGCCTCTCAACGAGAAGAACTTCGAAACAACACGAACGCGGAAATTCAGGACGAGTGCGTTGTCCAGGGAGGACGAGCGTACGATCGGCCACATCGAGGAATTTGGCTGCTCTGTTGTGAGCGTCAAACGAACCAACTACGGCCTTGGATGGTCTTACACGATCGGCGTTTTCGATACCAGTGGCAAACCCGAAATCATCACGATCGGACTACAGCCGGAGACCGC
>JANXPR010000072.1 GCA_025357215.1 Acidobacteriaceae bacterium
CCGGGTTTGGCGGCGATGGTTGCCACTTCCGGAGCCAGAGTGATTGAAGTTTGCGCAGTGGTTCCGCTCCAATCCACGTGTCCGTCCACTTCCATCACTTCCACTTTGTAGTTCACCGCTCCAGCAAAGGCTTCCCACTGGAACTGTTGCGGCATCCCGCTGACATTTCCGATTGGGCCGGACAAGCGAACGCTCCCGTTTCTGAATTCACCGTTTCCAATGTGCGTGTTGATTCCCGGCTTGCCGCTGCCGTTATAGAGCGAGATTCCCAGAGTCATGGCAATGATCAGCGCTGCTGCAGCCGCCATATATGGGACCCTGAAAAGATTCCGCCACGCCAGGACCGAGCGAACCGGAGCAGCCTGTTTCTGCTGGTTGCGCTGCAACTTGGCCGTGATCCACGCGACGGAAGCGCCTTCGCCTTCGAGCGGAAGGGCTTCTTCAAAACTCCGCAGCATGGCCAGTTCGGTTTGGCAATGTGCACAACCGGCAACGTGTTGGGCGTTCGCGTCGGCGGAGCCAGCTTCAACCTTCTCCAGAACTTCAATCGACGGGCAATCTGGAGTGGCGGATACTGCTTCCTGCCAGATCTTCGTGTTGTTTGCGTTGTCGGCCATTTTAAATCTCCTGTGATTTGCGCTTACTGCTGAGCGTGCCACCGTTTTACTGCCTTATCCAGTTTTCTCTTGGCACTTACCAGGAAAGCTTTCGCTCCGCTGGCATTCTCCAGTTTCAACATGCGGGTGATCACATCCAGGGGGACTTCCTCAGCGTAATGCAGCGTGAAGACCTGTTTTTCCGTGTCTTCCAGCGTGTCATTGATGAGTTGGCGCGCAAGTCCGGCTAGTTGTTTGCGTTCCGCCGCCTTCTGGGGATTGTCTGAGACCAGGTCTGGCAAAGCTTCCATGACCTCTTCGTCAGTGTCCATCACCGGGGCATTGGCTCGCGACCGCACACTATTTAGACAATGGTTCCGTGCTATGGAGAACAACCAAGTTGAAAATTTTGACTCTCCTTTGAAATAAGAGAGCTTTTGGTAGGCTTTAGCGCAAATCTCCTGGGCCAGGTCCGCGGCTGATTCGCGGTCCGGCGCAAAGGACAGACACCAGCGGGCCACTTTAACGTGGTGCCGCCGAAACAGTTCATTTACATACTGTTCCGCTGTCTGTTTATCGGCTTCGTCGCGATACCGGGCGATGAGAGCCTCATCCGATAGCTCTTCCCAGGACATTGCCGGGATTATACCAACCCCGCCTGCGCCTCGGGCCTCCGGTGAAGGGGCGTTGCCACGTGCCGGTGGCAACGCCATCTCACCAGGGTGGTGACCACTCATGGCGCCCCCTGCCTTCTCCAGCGAGCGGTCCGGGCAAGGTGCCGCCCGTAAGGATCCGATTGAAGGTGCCATGGTAGTCTGCGCAGCCACTCGTAAATTCCTCCCAACATGAACTAAGACACGCTCCGATTGGGCCGCAGAACAGGATTTTTGGGTCCGCCCGGACCTTATTTGACAGGCCTGAAATCCTACTCCAGCTAAAAAGTGCGAAACGAAAAGCTAAAATGATCAACGTTTTCTGTTCCGCCGTATGTGGACGTGCTGTCTTAACTGAGTGAAAGAAGGGAACCATGAGCACAAAGGCCTTGAGCTCTTTCCCGTGAGGATATTTAGATGAGGATTCGTTTCGGGTGGTCAACCATCATAACTGTGGGCCTCTTGCTCGTAACGCTCAAAGCATTTGGCTGAGCAAAACCTAGCCCTGCCCATGCTTCGTTAGGAACGGACTTCAACGGTTGCAACGTTTCATCAAAAAGCCAAAAAAACGAGGCTGTGCGTGGCACCCCACCAGGTTGCGACCAATGGCGTGCCAAGACTTCAGTGAAGTTCATGAGAATTTGATCCGCAAGTGTCCTCTTGCGGTTATGCGGGGAGTGGTAATATATTGGTTCATCCTGGAGCCGATCAATGCCAACGTCCCTTCCACCAGCCGCACGCGAAACACTGCTTGCTGCTGCTAGAAAAACGCTTAACCGTTCTTACGCCCGCTACTCCAATTTCCGCGTGGGCGCCGCAATCTTGACCGACGACGGAGAAGTCTTCACCGGCGTGAACGTTGAAAACGCGTCATACGGCCTGACTAACTGCGCCGAACGTTCGGCGATCTTTACCGCTGTCCAGCAGAGCAAGATGGCCAAGCTTTCCATTCGTGCCGTTGCCGTTGTGACCGCAGCCGATGTCCCCTGTTCGCCTTGCGGCGCGTGTCGCCAGGTAATTTTTGAGTTCGGCGACAATGCCGTGGTCATCTTTAAGGGCCAGGACTCTAATGACGAAGACGGGTATCTAGAGATGTCCATCAAGGATTTACTGCCGCATAGCTTCCGGTTATCCTGAAACTCAATGCATGTCACAGACCTGATCCGGCGTAAGCGCGATGGCGGCGAGCTGCAGCGCAACGAAATTGAATTCCTCATTAATGGGTACACGCGCGACGTTATCCCTGACTACCAGATGTCCGCGTGGCTTATGGCCGTGCTCATTCGTGGCATGTCGCGCGCCGAGTTGGCCGCGCTCACGGAAACCATGCTCAACTCGGGCAAAGTCCTGGATCACTCTGATCTTCCAGCTCCCAAAGTCGATAAGCATTCCACCGGCGGCGTTGGCGATAAGACGTCTCTCGTGCTCGCGCCGGTTGTTGCGGCCGGAGGCCTTTACGTCCCAATGATCAGCGGACGCGGCCTGGGCCATACTGGCGGCACGCTCGATAAGCTGGAGTCTATTCCCGGCTTCAACGTAAATCTTTCCGTCACTGACTTTCGTCGCGTAATGGCGCAATGCGGTGCGGGCATGATTGGCCAGACTGCGGAAACTGCTCCTGCAGATAAACGCATCTATGCGCTGCGCGATGTCACTGGGACGGTTGAGAGTCCGTACCTGATTTGCGCGTCCATCATGAGTAAGAAACTGGCGGAAGGCATCGACGCTCTGGTGCTCGACGTGAAGACCGGCAGCGGGGCTTTTATGAAGTCGGAGAAAGACGCGATCTTCCTTGCCGAACTTATGGTCGAGACTGGCCAGCGCCTGGGAAAGCGCATGACGGCGCTCATCACCGACATGAGCCAGCCGCTGGGACGCGCCGTGGGCAACGCCAATGAAGTGGCTGAATGCATCGATATCATGAACGGCAAGGGTCCCGATGATTTGCGCGAACTTTGCCTGGTGCTCTGCGCATGGATGTTCCTGTTGGGCAAGCGCGTGAAAAGTGTGGAAGAAGGACGCAAGCTGGCGGAAGACCTGATCGCCAGCGGCAAAGCGCAAGATAAATTCCGCGAGCTGATTCGCCTGCAGGGCGGCAATCCTGAGGTGATCGATAAACCAGAACTTCTGCCGCAGGCCAGACATCAAGTTGAGATTGTCAGTCCCGCGTCTGGTTACGTCACCAGCACGATGTGCGAAGACATTGGAACAGCGTGCGTTTTGCTAGGCGGCGGCCGTGAAAAGAAAGAAGACGCGGTGGATCCGGCCGTGGGCATCATGGTCCACAAGAAGCCGGGCGACAAAGTTTCTGCTGGTGAGCCGCTGTGCACCGTGGCTTACAACTCACAAGAACGGCTTGAGCGTGCCAGACCGCTGATTCTGCAAAGCTACAAGATTGATTCGGTGCCGCCTCCGTCAGCTGAGCCATTGGTGCGAAAAATCATCGGAGACATGGCTTAACCACGATTGGCGAAACATCAGCCTTTTGATACATCCCTCGCTATCTGCGGCACCACTTCGCGCAGCAGCGCCTTGAACTGTCCTGAAACGCGTTTGCCGATTTCCAGAACTTCCAGGTGGTTGATCTCCTGATCCAATATTCCCGCCGCCATGTTCGTAATGCAGGAAATTGCCAGGATCTTGATGCCAATTTGCCGTGCAGCAATCACTTCCGCCACCGTGGACATCCCCACCAAGTCGGCGCCCATGGTCCTGAACGCGCGAATCTCCGCGGGAGTTTCGTAACTGGGACCCATCAGGCCCAAATACACGCCTTGTCCCAACTCAATGCCGAGCTTCTTACCGGCATCAAGCGCCATCTGGCGATAACTTTTCGCGTATGCCTCTGTCATATCAATAAATCGCGGACCAAAACGCAGATCTTCAGCGCCGGAGAGTGGATTCTGGTTCTGGAGATTGATGTGATCGGTAATCACCACCAGGCGGCCTTGTCCATACTCAACTTTAATACCGCCGGCGGCGTTGGTAAGCACAGCGGCTTTCACGCCCATGCGGGAGAATACGCGCATGGGGAAAACGACGGTCTCCGCTGGATAACCTTCGTACATATGGAAACGGCCCTGCATCACAACTGCCGGGCTTCCACCAATGTTGCCGATCACCAGTTGTCCGGCATGACCAATCGCCGTGGACTTGGCAAAGTGCGGAATCTTTGAGTAGGGAACGCGCACCGCGTCAGACATGTCGTCCGCAAAGGTGCCCAGGCCGGAGCCCAGCACCACGGCCACCTGTGGGTGCAATGATGTCTTTGCGAGCACGAATTTGGCTGCTTCTTCTGCTTGAGTGAATTGGTCGCTCACGGGTTTGGTGGCCCTGCCTCTCAATGGCCGCGCGTTTGGTGCGGCCTTATTTT
>JANXPR010000162.1 GCA_025357215.1 Acidobacteriaceae bacterium
GGATCGACCAACGCCAAGCCGGTACCCAGTTCCGCCTCGTCGAACACGGCCAGGCCATCGCGTACGGTAAGTCCGCAGCTTCCTCCGGCGCCCGTGGAACCCCCGCTAATCGCCGTGATCCGCCAGCGGGCTAAACCTTCCAAGCAGGATGTGGCCGCAGCACTTACGCAAAGCAATATCGTGCGGGCCCAGAAGTTTTCCACCACCGAGTTGTTCTATCTCGTGCGTCCGGTCTCGGTTGTCGAACGCGTGGAAGTGCAGAAAGTGAAGATAAAGAACGATGAGGGAACCGTAGAACTCAAGCTGACCGAAACCTTGTCGCTCGACGGCAACAAAGTGAACCCCGCGAAGACCTTAAAGCGCGACATGAGCATCAACCGTCGCGGCGATACATGGGTGATCTCCGACCCGCAAGCCCGTTGCTTTATCCCGCAGGAGCAGGCGGTCCGCGTTTTCGAGCGGCAAACGGAATTGTTCCTGCGCCAGAATCCCTCCAGCACGAGCACGCGCACTATCGTAAAAGCACTGGACGTTCTGTTTGACCGCGAAACAGCGTCCGCGCAACGCGCCGCGATCAGGTAGCAACCGCTGAACCCGCGTCGCTGAGCTTCTACGCACCTTATTAAGAGCTCCGTAACCTTTCCCGTTTTGGCACTACCCTCCAACGATTTCATGCGCTTTTCATTAGCGTTGCAAGCTGCGTGAACTAAATTACGAGTGCAAATAGTTTTGACTCGCCCGCAGGATCCGGGGCGAATGGGAGAACCTATGCAGGTACGCAGAACGTGGTTGCTTTTCGGTGTGCTGTTACTGGCCGTTCACTCATCAATGCTGGCCCAGTGCGGCGTAGAGCGCTGGTCGGTCAAGACCGGCACTGATGCTGACGTAAGCAAGGTAAATCTCAACTCATCCACCAATACAACGATCACGGCGATGCGGGCCTTTACCGCTCCCAATCCGATTCCGGCGAATAACCGCATTACCGGCCCCGAAACAACATTGTGGGTCATTAATGCGACGCTGACCCTTTTCAAACTGGAAAGCGATTCCGACTACCACCTGGTCATCCAGGACGCTTCAGGAAACACGATGGTCACGGAGATCCCGTCGCCCACCTGCGTTGGGGCAGGCAGCCCGTTCTTGTCGGGCATCACGAACGCGCGGAACGAATTCAACGCCAGGTTCACGGCCACCACGAGTTTCCAGACCGCAAACATCCCAGTAAAGATTACCGGCGTGGGAATGTTTGACTTTCTGCATGGGCAGACCGGCGTCGCGCCGAACGGAATTGAGATACATGCGATTCTGGACATCGTGTTCAATCCCGGTACAAGTCCAGATTTTGCACTGAGCGCCGCGCCCACGAGTCTCAGCATCAACCAGGGCAGCTCAGGCAGCACCACAATTTCCACGTCGCTCTCGGGCGGATTCAACTCGGCAGTCAGCCTCTCCGCTTCCGGAATGCCTGCCGGGGTAAGCGCAAGCTTCAATCCGGCATCCATCGCCGCGCCAGGCGGTGGAAATTCGACTCTGACCTTCACGGCCAGCAGCACGGCCACAACCGGAACGTTTAACGCTATCGTCACCGCCACAGGAGGCGGAGTCACTCATACACTTACTGTGCCGGTGACAGTGAACGCCACGACTGCGCCAAACTTTGCGTTGAGCGCTTCGCCCGCCAGCGTGACCGTGACACAAGGTGGTTCAGGCAATACCACGGTTTCCACTACCTTGAGCGGCGGCTTCAATTCCGCGGTTGCGCTGTCAGCCGCAGGGCTGCCCGCAGGAGTGACAGCAACCTTTACTCCGGCTTCGATTGCAGCGCCCGGCTCAGGAAGTTCCACACTGACATTTACGGCCAGCAGCACGGCCGCGATCGGCACTTCGACCGTAACAGTTACAGCTGCCGGCGGTGGCGTCACTCACTCCGTCGGCGTTACCCTCACGGTTCCGCAGACGAATATTTTTGGCATCGCCCCGCCTGACCACGTGGTGATTGTGATTGAGGAAAACCACTCCTTCTCATCCATCATTGGTTCGGCGTCCGCTCCTTATATCAACAGTTTGGCCCAGCAGGGGGCTCTCTTTACACAGTCTTTTGGCGTTGAGCATCCCAGCCAGCCCAACTACCTCGATCTGTTCTCCGGTGCAAACCAGGGCATTACAGATGACACCTGCCCGCATACGTTCTCGACGGAAAACCTGGCGAGCGAATTGGCGGCCGCAGGCCAGACGTTCACCGGATTTTCAGAAGACCTACCCGCAGCCGGTTCTACAGTCTGTACTTCTGGGGCTTATGCGGAAAAACATGCTCCCTGGGTAAACTTCACGAATGTGCCGGCCACCTCGAACCAACCGTTCACCGCATTCCCCACCGATTTCACAAACCTTCCCACCGTCTCCATCATCGATCCGAATCTCAACGATGATATGCACGACGGCACCATTGCCGCAGGCGATACCTGGCTGCAACAGCACATCAACAGCTATGTTCAATTCGCTCAGACGCACAACAGCCTGTTGATCGTAACGTGGGACGAAGACGACAACGTTAGCGCCAACCAGATTGCCACCATCTTTGTAGGACCAATGGTCAAGCAGGGCCAATTTGCAGAGCACATCACTCACTTCAACGTCCTGCGGACGGTTGAGGATCTGTATGGCTTGACGCACGTTGGCGGAGCTGCCACGGCAACGCCTATCTCTGACGTTTGGAAAGTGGCGGCGGCTGATTTCAGCGTCACTGCCTCCCCGGCTTCGGTGAGCGTAATTCAAGGCAGCGCCGGCAGCAGCGCTATTTCCACCACAGTGAGCGGAGGCTTCAACTCTGCCGTTACTCTCGCGGCTTCTGGTTTGCCGGCTGGCGTAACGGCTAGCTTCAGTCCAGCTTCCATTGCGGCGCCGGGCAGCGGCAGCTCAACGCTGACTTTAACAGCCAGCAGCACAGCAACGGCCGGCGCCACGAACGTAACTGTCACGGCAACCGGCGGCGGACTGACGCACACCACGGTCATCGCGCTTACGGTAACTTCAGCAGCGACTCCGGACTTTGCTGTGACTGCTTCTCCAACCTCGGTCTCCGTGACTCAGGGCGGCTCCGGCAGCTCTACGATTTCCACTACGGTGAGCGGCGGCTTCAACTCTGCTGTTTCCTTGTCCACTTCAGCGCTTCCAACCGGCGTTACAGCCGTCTTTAGTCCGGCTTCAATCGCGGCGCCCGGAAGCGGCAGTTCAACGCTGACGTTTACGGCCAGCACCACGGCAACCACCGGCACCGTCAATGTGATCGTCACAGCAACTGGCGGCGCAGTTACGCACACTGTCACCGTCGCGCTAACGGTCAACGCCACGGGAGGCGGAGGAGGCACGACGCAAATCCTGGGAAATCCCGGGTTTGAAAATGGTTCCGCCAGTCCTGCTCCCTGGACGGTAACAACCACCCAGGCGACGAACCGGATCATCAACAGCACCACCACCGAACCGCCTCACTCCGGCACGTGGGACGCGTGGCTTGACGGCCATGGCACTACCACTACGGATTCGATCATGCAGCAGGTCACCATCGATCCGACGGCTACCGCGGCCACGCTCACGTTCTGGCTGCATATCGATACCGCCGAAACCACTACCACTACGGCGTTTGATACCTTGACGGTGCAGGTGCGCAACAGCGCGGGAACGGCGCTCTCCACGCTGGCAACGTTCTCGAACCTGAACCACGCAACCGGTTACCAGCAGAAGACCTTTGATCTGACTTCATTCAAAGGCCAGACCATCCAGATCTTCCTGCAAGGGAAAGAAGACTCCATCTTGCAGACTTCCTTCGTGCTGGACGACTTCGCTTTGAACGTCACCACCCCGGGAACAACTGATATCACTCCGCCGACAACCTCCATCGCTGCTCCTGCTAATGGCGCCACGGTCTCAGGCACAGTCGCAATCAATGCGACGGCATCCGACAATGTTGGCGTCACGCAGATGCAGATTTTGATTGATGGCGCAGTTGCGGCCAGCAATACGAACGCAACCGCACTCTCCTTCAATTGGATTACGACCGCTGTCGCCAACGGTTCGCACACCATTGTCTCCAAAGCGTTTGACGCTGCCGGCAATGTGGGAACCTCGGCTACGATAACTGTGACGGTCTCTAATGGAGGCGGCACGGTAACCGAGCTGCTGGGCAACAACGGCTTCGAAAATGGCGCCGCGAGTCCTGCCCCGTGGGTTCTCACTTCTACCCACACGCCGCTGAACATCATCAACAGTTCTGCATCCGAACCTCCCCACACGGGCGCCTTTGACGCTTGGATGAACGGCTGGGGAACCACCGTGACTGACACCGTGATGCAACAGGTCACCATCCCGGCAAATGCGACTGCCGCCAGCTTGACCTTCTGGCTGCATATCGACACGGCGGAAACCACGACTACAACGGCCTTTGATACCTTGCAGGTGCAGGTCCGCAACTCTGCTGGTACCGTGCTTCAGACGTTGGCAACTTTCTCCAACCTGAATCACGCCACTGGATACCAGCAAAAGACGTTCAACCTTGTCTCCTTCGCTGGACAGACAATCCAGGTATTCTTTCTCGGCAGCGAAGATTCCTCGTTGCAAACTTCATTTGTGCTGGATGACATCTCACTGAAAGTGACCCAATAGGAGAGCCCCATGAAGAGACTCATTTTTGTTACGCTTTTGCTTGCTGGACCGGCAATTCCGGTGTTTGCCGTGCAACAAGGCAACAAAACCCCGGACGCGCCGGCAGCCATCGATCGTCCGGCGCAACCTAACTTTGCCTTTGATGATGACGGGGGGCAGGCCCAGATTGTGCCCCCGGACTTTTCCGCCTCCGGACAAAAAACGTTCCACGGCGGCAAGGTTCTGGCGTCAGCCCAGCAAGTAAGCATTTTTTGGGCGCCGGATGGGGCGCCCCGCAGATTCGCTCGCGCGAAAGTTCCCTGCTGGACATAACCGCCGCTACCGGAAGCGCACACATCGCAGAGATGCAACAGCACAGCATCAAAACCCTGCGGGCTGCGCCCCAGGTGGAAGATTTCAGCGATCTGAGCCAGACCACGGTGAATGACCTTACGATCCAGCAGAAGCTTTCCGACCTGCTGAAGAGCAAGGCCCTTTCCGCGCCGAAAGCCGGGACCGTCTTTGTGATCTATCTCGCTCCGGGAGTGCAATCAACCCTGGGCGGATTGAAGGGCGGCGCGGACTACGCCGCTTACCACAATTTCGTAAACCTGGAGGCCGGCGAGATCCACTACGTGGTGGTCCCGTTCCATGAAGACGTAAATCGCCATGCGAACGCGGCGGGGCGCGCGTTTGCGGAAACGGCGCTCAACCCAAACGGCCAGGGATGGTTCTAATTCGGAACAGAAGAAGGGGCGCCGTGCTCCGGTGCCCTCTTTTTGATGGTGAGGACGCAGGCTGCGGCTAGTCCTTTTCTTTCTCGCCGCCCTGATGCCGCTTGATCCAGCGCTCGGCGCTGGCCGCGGCGTTCTTCTTTTGCGTCGCGCTCAAGGAAGCGGCGGCCTGCTCCGCGAACTTCGCACCGTCTTGCATTCCGAACCGCTGCGCCACCATCGCCCAAAAGTACGATTTTTCCGCATTAGGGCCACAAGTCGGTTGCGTATACAACTTGGCCATTTCCAGCATGGCCTCTGGCTCACCGTTGCCGGCGGCTTCCTTGAACCAGTGCACCGCCCCGGCGCAATCGCCGAGTAACAGGCGATCGGTTGCCAATTTCATCTGTGCGGCGGGCCGCTCTTGCTTCGCGGCTTTGGCATACCACTGCCGGGCTTCCGCAGGATTCTTGGCGGTGCCTTGCCCCGAATCAAGCGCCTGCGCCAGATGGAGTTGGGCATCGGGCTGGCCTTGCGCGGCCGCCTTGCGGTTCCACAGTGCAGCTTTTTCCAGGTCGGCCATCACGCCGAAACCGCGTTCGTACATGAAAGCCAGATCGCGTTGCGCGCGGGCATCTCCCTGATCGGCGGCTTTTTGCTCCCATATCAGCGCCTTGGCGTAGTCCGCGGGAACGCCCCGGCCATAAAGGTAGATTCGACCCAACTCGTATTGCGCTGGCGCATAACCTTGCTGCGCTGCTTCGGTCAACAAACGGATATTTTCCATACGACTAGGCGCCACGTGATGCCCCAGGTCATAACACATGGCCAGCTCAGTCTGCGCCGCCGGCTGGCCGCGATCGGCGTTTTTCTTGACCTGGGCGAATTCGCGATCCGCTGCCGGGCAACTGGCTTGGCCAATGCCTTCTGCAAACGCTGGCAAACTGCCGGACACAGGCAACGCACTTACAACGCCCCAAAGAAGCCATGCGGCAATCGGGGCAGACACCGAAGGCGGGGACTTTCTGGCGAACCACTTTCTGACGAACCATTTTCTGGCAGACATGGAACGATGTTAAACGAGGTAACGAACTCGCTGGTGAAATGCGGCTGAAGGTTCCGAATGCGGAACTGGTAAAGAAATTCAAACTGGCGGAGGGAGAGGGATTCGATTTCCCTCCCGGTGTTGATCCTGCGTAACTTATTGAATTCACTAGATGCACAAAACGCTCGAAACGCTAAAATTGCGGTATCCACACACACCACACACACGCAAGAAAGCGAGGCATATCGCCTCGCCTCTCTTTTACCTTTTTCGGCAGGACTCTCGACCCGCCTCTTGCATGAGCCGCGTCCATCGAACGATCTCCTCATGGGAAATGCGGCGTGTCCGATAGACCCGGTTCCTTTTATTACCCTTGGTTAAAAGCACCTCGCATTGAAGAAAGCCGTCCAGGATTTGACGCCTGATCGAATCAACCGACATCGACTTCATGCCGGCCACTTCCTTCATCGAATAGTACTTTTGCTCGCTGGATTCCATATCGAAACTCCGATTTGAAGTCCCCTCCCCAATCGGGAGGTGAAGCGAGTTATCCAGGCTATCGCCACTCCATGAGTGCTATCGCCTGTTTTACTCCTGTCCTTTCGGGCAGGAGCTGAGCTATTATAGGCCAGCTAATCGGGCCAATTCACTAGTTTTCTTGCGATACCGTCGTATGTCCGCCAGAGGTACGTTAAAAAAATCGCGCCGCCCGGCCGCCCATAGACTATATGTGCCGTGTTTCCTATCGGATACTAGTTTGACTGGTATGCCGCACCGTCCCTCGTCTATCGACGGGCAATCCTCACTTTTCTTTATCAGAAAACCCTACCGGGCTATCGGTTCGGATTGCCCGTCGCTTCGCTTGCCTTATCAGGTTCGCCTATCGGCTCGGACGGTGCGGCACTGATGCTTAACGAACTCAATCCACCACCTGACTTCCCACAGAAAAAAGCCAAGGCTTTTGAACGTATCTTTATTTGTATCCTTGTTACCACGGCGCTCGCCGCGCCTGGCATTCTACTCATTTATTTCCAAGGCAGGTACGGAAGCGGGATTGAACAGGTGATGTATGTCACCCTCGGCGGATTCCTGATCCTTTTGGCATTCTTGGTATATCGCTTTTTAGGCGTTTTCTTTGTAAAGGCATATGCCCGCTTCAGCTTGCCTGTTCCAACCACAGAGCAATTCACGCATTTTCTTTTGCTTAACTCGGAGAAACAGGAGTATCAAATTTCGATCACATGGTTTTCTGACAGGGATAAAGCAGATGATTTGAGCAGGAATAAATTGATGACCCCGGCGAAAGCCGTCCTTTTTGCAGAAGCGGCAAAGAGGCAAACTGAGATTAGTACGGAGGAAGCAAAACCCATTATCGATGCCGCAATCGAAGCTTCAGGCAAAGAGCTTGGAATTGAGGTAATGCGGTTATACGTTACCTTCAGCGGGAAGCCGACGTTCTTTCACAGAGAACTCGACCGTATTGCTAGCGAATACGAGGACAGCACAAAAAGGCTGAAAGCCAAAGCGCACAAGGCTCTCGGAAGCGATCTCACGTTATGAGCGACGAGGAATGGAAACTAGAAAACCTTTTGTACGCAAAACGGGACTGGAAGCGGTTAATGAAAAAAGAGTTTCCTGAAGCCGACCCCGAACCGCCACCCATTTATCCCGCCGATCACGAAATAAATATCCCCCGTGAAAAGCGAAATCGCCATATTTATATCCTTGGCTCCCAGGGTTCTGGCAAGAGTACGCTTCTCGAACGGATGATCGTAAATAACATGACCTTTAACGATGGCGTTTGTGTGTTGGACCCGAAAGGGACGCTAGTCAAACGGATGATCCATTACGTTCCCGCCCACCGGATTGATGAGACGGTTTACATATCTAAAGACACTCCCGTCCCGCTCGACGTGATGTCGTATCGTACCCAAAACGAGAAGGATAATCTTTTTGGCCGACTCCTGAGTCTTTTTATGGAATTCGTCAGTATGAAAGAAGGCGACCAGTGGGTAGCCATCCTTCGCAAAACCCTTAGGACCATCCTCGATGCTGACAATTGCTCTTTCCTCGATATTCACAGAATGCTTCAGTCTAAAGACTTTCGAGACAAAATACTGAAGCGTGTAACATCCCCCGATCTTCACGCCTATTGGGAAAGTGAATTCCCCGCTCTCAAACATGGTTCAGAACAGCCCATTCTCAGCCGGATGTCCCCGTTCATTGATGTAGCGGCCATCGCCGCCATGTTTGGGCAGTCCTCCGGCCTCAACATGTATCACGTCATTTCAAAAAAACAGATCCTGCTCGTTGATCTCCATTCGTTCGGCGACCTCGGAGACGACATAGGAAAAATCATTGTTACTCTTTTGCGCCAAGCGGCCATGAGCCGACCCGAAAAAAACCCGGAGCCTTATTTCCTCTATTGCGATGAGTTTCAGCACTTCCTTACTTCATCATTTGACAAAATTCTTGAGGAAGCCCGCGCTTTTAACCTGTGTCTCACCCTTGCAAATCAGGGGCTTTATCAGGTGAAACATGACGCCGCGCGAACCCTCGACGCCATCGGTACAAACATCAAGTGCGCGTATATCATTTTTCAAATTCACGCCAACGAAACGAATTTCTTTCGTACTATTGCTGAACCCTACGACCATAAAATTCTCGCCAAACTCCCAGACTACCAAGCCCTGTTTAAAGTCGGCCATGACCCTGCCATCATCAAGTGGACTCTTCCGCAAATAAAGCGCTCACCCGCTAGTTACGCACAAAAGGTAAAGAAACGCACACTGGATAAGTACCCTTGCAATACCGCGCCGGTATCCCATACTGAAGGTAATGTCCGAAAGTCAGACCACATTGAAGCACAGGGCCGGCCGTCCCCGCCGAACAAAGGCAAAGCACGAGGTGCTCGGAATTCTGACTGAGTTTTATTGTCTTCGCCCGAAAGACATCGCTAATATCCGCCGCAAGCGAGAACCCACCGAACACGACATCCGAGCCGCCCGCGCAACGCTCTCTCTTCTCCTCGCTGATAATCTCGTTTGCCGCTTTCCGTTCTACGAAACTGACCGAA
This sequence comes from Acidobacteriaceae bacterium, assembly GCA_025357215.1. Classification (GTDB taxonomy): domain Bacteria; phylum Acidobacteriota; class Terriglobia; order Terriglobales; family Acidobacteriaceae; genus Angelobacter. The sequence goes on from JANXPR010000162.1 coordinate 9,473, forward strand.
CTTTCGGCACCATTTCCTACGTGTATGGCCTCACCGATAAAGCGGTGAAGATGATTGGCGATCCCGCGCGTCCATTTAGTGAGCATTCCGTCCGGACGATTGACCATGAGCTCGAAATTTCCCTCTTTCACATCAAGCTCAAGAAATTATGTGAGCAAAAACATCTCGAACTGTTCTGGTACCAGGAGGGGATCAACGTCAGCAGGGGGATAAATCCTGACGCATTCTTTGCGATCACGGACCCGAGCAAGCCCGAGGGCCGGAATACCAATTATTTCTTTCTGGAAATCGAACGTTCCAAAATCGGGAATTTCAAGAACGGCGAGCCGTCAATCACGCGGAAGCTTACAAAGTATTATGAGTATTTCGACAGCGATGCTTGTGAGAATGATTGGAATTTCAGGAAATTCCGCGTTGTCATCGTCCAGCCCTCCGCACCCCGGAGCCGTAACCTCTTAGAGACACTCGCGGAGAAATATCAGAATCGGATGTTCTGGCTCACGACCGAACCGGCCTACAAAGAAAATATCGGCGGAGAGATTTTCCGCACACCGAAAGATTATTCAAAGGTCGCTTATTCGTTTTTATCGCTTTAATGGACGAAATTCTTCAGGCCGAGATTAAGGCCATCAACATAGCAGTTAGCAACGCTAAAAGCGGCTTGCGTGGTTTAACTGCACGCGTGCTTTGGGACGCTTTAATTCTTAGAGAATTGTATGGCCCGCAAACATTCTCTATCCCTACCTCGACATCTCCCGACAGCGCGTCATAATTATACGTAATCGCGGTCAGCAAATTGCGCGGGGTAGCGGGCGAATGCCCCTACACTCCCCGGACTCCCTCGCCCTCTCAGGCGTACTCCGCCGAAATGCGGAGTCGCAGGGCTTCGCCGTTTCATGATGGGGGCGGGGACGCCGGGCCAGCCATCCCGAAACATGAATGTAACTCTAGGGAAGGACTCCCTCACGACAGAACCTTTTGTAATTGATACCGCGAAACACACCATCGTTCAGGGCGGCTCAGGGGTAGGAAAGTCCACCCTCATTGCAAATATCTGCATTCAGATTATCTGGCAAGGAGGAGGGCTATGTCTAATTGACCCACACGGCGATGTCGCAGACACGATAAAGCGCTTCATCCCCAAGGACAGAATGCGCGATTTTATTTGGTGGGACCCGTCAGCCAGCCACGTTCCCCCATTTAATCCGCTATATTTCAAACGCTCTGAAGACTTGGAACTCGTCAAAGAAGCCCTTCACTCACTTCTCAAATACCTCGCCGGCAGTTCATGGGGGCCGGAAACCGACCGCATTATCGTGAACGCTTTGAATGCGATTACCGAGCATTTTTCAATCGCAACGTGCGTTCATCTTTTCCGTTTTTTAGCCGACGATGAATTTCGCAAAACGGTACTTTCAAAAACGACCGATCCCACGCTCAAGATGTTCGCCGAACAGTACGACGTAAAACTTCGCACGAGCGATCAGATGAGCAAATTCAGCCCTTCGATCAATAAGACCGGGAAGCTTTTGCACCCGGCAATTGTTTCAAGCCTCGGCCAGCTCGAATCTCTCGAACCGCTTGAGATCATGAATAACCGCCGCATCCTTATCTGTCGGTTCTCGAAAGGACGCCTTGGGGAAGAAGTAGCACAGATTCTCGGTTCTCTTGTTATCGCCATGTTTGCAATCGCCGCGCTTCAACGGGAACACCAAAAGACGCGCCACGAATTTGCAATGATCGTGGATGAAATGCCGACCTTCATTGCCGCTGGAGGAGCCAAGACGATCCTTGCCGAGGGCCGCAAGTATGGCCTCTCGTTGATTTCAGGATTCCAAGGCTCCTATCAGATTCCGTTCATCATGGACTTTCTCGCCAATGCGCCGAATCAACTTGTCTTTAATTCGAGCGGCCAGGATGCCGAACTTATGGCAAAAAATTGGGGGAGTGATACGAGGGCCAAGGAGATTGTCGAACTCAAACGCTACACATTTATTGGCCGGACATTTGAAAAGGACAACCCGAAGATCCGAACCGTAACGGGAGCCAAACCGATAAAGCCAAAGGGCCACAAAGCCGACCCCACAAAACTTATCAAGCATTCTCTCGAACGATGGTCTAAAGATCGCCGGGAGGTCGAACAAAAAGTGCTTAAATTCCTAGGAAGCGAGATACAAAAGCCAAAATTAAAACGCTCACCGCAACGGAAAAAGCGACAAAAATAGTCTGCGTATCTGGCTGCTGTACTCCGCACCCCCAAGTGCGTCATCATTTCCCTGCGGTTGTAGGGGAAAGACAAAACATAATTACAACCATGTACGATTCAGACAAAATCTCGGAAGACCAGAGGAGAGTGTTTCTCGACCTTGTGAGGGACTCGCAAAAAAAGTACGAGCGTGATTTTGACGACTATCTCGGCTCGCTGAAAGGCGGCATCGGTCCGAAACTCGAAGCACGCGCCCGTGTGCAAACGCTAATGGAAAATGTGCGTCATTTACGCGGAAAACTTTCCGAAGCCATCGCAGGGCTCAGGCAAATGGGTTTTCGCGTAGAGGACGGCATGATCACCGTTGACGTGAGCACAGGCGACGACGTGCGACGGGAAATCGATGATGCAAAGCAAGCAGCGAAAGAGAAACGCCAAGAATCGCTCGCCGCTTTTCGAGCGGCCACCCTTTCGGTCCTGTCAGCTTCAACGGTCGAAGAGGCGAAGAAGATTGTGGAACAGTTCGCGTAACGTAAACAAACTAATCCTTTCCCCTACAACGCAACCGGCATTATGAGTGCAATTCAACAATCCGAGCAGCTCCGCCAGCAGGCCATCGAGCTCTTACTCACTGAGCGCGAGGCCATAGACAATCAACTTGCAACCCTCGGCCACGGGCAAGAAAAAACCGCGCCGAGCAAACGACGCGGAAGACCGCCAAACCCTAAACCGGAAGACCTTGAGTTACCTTCTGGCCGTTCCGATATGACTCAACCAACTTCGATTTAATTCCTTTCTTCAGCCGGGCGAGATATGTTTCAGGTGTTTCGTCCGGCGCTTTCTTTATCAACTCCTCAAGCCACAAATCCACGGCCTGAATGTACCCCTTGCCAACGACCGCAGAACCATTATTCTGAGAATTGTCCTCGTGATGGCCGTTCGCGGCTTTTACCTGGGGCCGCGCTTCGATATGAGGCGCGGTTTTTATGTTGAACCAGCCGGCCAGTTTTTCCGCCGCTTGGAACTCAGAGCAGTTTTCTTTCAGGGCCACGAAGTTAATTACATCGCCGCCCTTCCGACCCTGATTTTTGGCATTGCACGATTGGGAGAAACACCTCCAGTAATTCTCGCGGACGTTCACGGTGAAATTGGAATCCCTATCACCCTGCCGGTGCGTCGGGAGTGGACAGGCGGTTTTCGCCCACTCGCCTTGATAACGAAATCGGATTCCATATCGCGCCGCGACCTCGATAATCTGAATTGTCTTTATCCTTTCAAAATCGAGTTTCATATCACCTCCATAAAAAACGGGGCGACCGAAGCCGCCCCTATAGTCACCGCACGGATTACTCCTGCTTTTCTTCCGGCTCCCTGATCTGGAGTTTGAGCAGAGGAAGCATATAGAGCTTCACGTTCAGGGAATTGTCCCGATTGCGAAACGCCACGCCGACCTCGTGCCAGTATTTCTTATCTCCCCCGTTGTCTTCGATAGCGAAGACCCTAAGGGGTTTATCACCTTGAGCCATATAAAGGGTCTTCCTTTCAAAGACCTTCTTTCAGCATAGGAAATAGGCATGGTTTATCCAGTGTGAGTTATCCCCAGCCCGCCCTTGTGGTTTTACGCCAGTGGGGTAACATGAATGTAATGAACGTTGAAGTAAGAAGGCTCTGCAAGAAATGTCGCGCGAAAGTTCGCGCCACCCACGCGCAATACATGAAGAAATACCGCAAGAATAAAAAGGCCGCTAAAACCAATTAACCAAATCAATGAAAAACCTTTCCATGAGGGAAGTGGAGGGCGTAGGCTGGGATTCGCCCCGCTTCTCGCTCTCATCTCTTGCCCACTGGCTTCTCGGTATGGCGGTTGGAACCATCTTTCTCGTAGTCATCATTGCTTTTGCCGCCAGTTCATATCAGCAGTAATCAAAGTAAGACTTGCATTCGAGGGGGAATGGGGTAAGACGCAAGCCTTCCCCCTCCCTCGAATTATTCCCACCAAAACTAACTAACAACATCATGAAATTCGAAATTAAGAACCGCTGGAATGGAGAAATCATTTTCAGTGTGGAAGCAGACAGTTGGAGATTTGCAGTTGAGGCCGCGATCAAAGCAAAAACCGACCTCCGCTCTGCCGACCTCCGCTATGCCGACCTCAGCTATGCCGACCTCCGCTCTGCCGACCGCCGCTCTGCCAACCACCGCTCTGCCGACCTC
>JANXPR010000211.1 GCA_025357215.1 Acidobacteriaceae bacterium
GCATTGCCGACGAAGTGCAGGTAGGCTTTGGCCGCATGGGAACACATTTCTGGGGATTTGAAACACAAGGAGTCGTCCCGGACATTGTGGTGCTGGGCAAGCCGATAGGGAACGCGTTCCCGCTGGCTGCGGTGATTACCACGGCGGAGATCGCGGCGTCATTCGATAACGGCATGGAATTCTTCAGTACGTTCGGCGGCAATCCCGTGTCATGCGCGGCCGGATTGGCAGTCCTGGACATTGTGGAAGAAGAACGCTTGCAGCAAAATGCACTGGCTGTGGGAAATTATTGGATGGCCGGATTACGCGAGTTGCAAACGCGGCATCCGCTGATCGGCGATGTGCGAGGCTCAGGACTGTTTTTGGGACTCGACCTGGTGCATGACCGCGAAACGCGACGGCCGGCAACCGAGCAAGCGTATTACGTCGCGAACCGGTTGCGCGACTGCGGCATACTGACGGGGACGGACGGTCCGCATCACAACGTGATCAAACTGAGGCCGCCATTGATTTTTTCAACCGCAGATGCCGACTTGTTCGTGAAAACACTCGATTTTGTTCTGGGAGAAGATGCGGCCCAGCCGCTATGACGATGAACCCAAACAGCCCGGCGAAAGATGGCTTGATGCGCGGACTCCTGCGCAAATTATTTGCGCGGCTGGATTCCACCCCAAGACAAATTGAACGCATTAACGCTCTGCGGGCGGAATTGACGCGGAAGAGCGAAACCGAGTTGCGAGCATACGCACGGCAAGCGACGGACGGTTTCGAAATCATGGCAGCAGCCGCAGCCGTGGCGGCGCGCGTTCTGAACCAGGAAATGTTTGACGTGCAGTTGCAGGGCGCGCTGGCGCTAACGAAAGGCCGCATTGCCGAAATGCAGACCGGCGAAGGCAAGACGCTGGCAGCGGTTCCGGCGGCGGTGTATTACGCCAAGGCGGGGCAGGGCGTCCACGTGATGACGGTGAACGACTACCTGGCGCGCCGCGACGCGCAGTGGATGCGCGGGATTTACGAATACTTTGGGCTGACCGTCGGCCACATCCAACGGGATATGTCCGCGGCGGAGCGCAAGGCCGCTTACGCGTGTGACATCACATATGCCACAGCGAATGAAGTTGGCTTTGATTTTCTTCGCGACCAGTTGGCGTTGCACCCGGAAGAGCAAGTGCACCGTCCGTTTGCGGTGGCGGTGATCGACGAAGCGGATTCCATCCTGATTGACGAAGCGCGCATACCATTGGTGATCGCCGGCGGCGAAGCCGGCGTGGAGACGCTTCCCCACCGCGTGGACGTGGTCACGCGGCACTTCCGCCGCGGCGTGCAGTTTCATGTGGACGAACATGGGCGCAATGTCAGCCTCACCGATCACGGCGCCCGCGATGCCGAAAGGGCTTTTCACTGCGGCAGTCTCTATGACGAACAGAACCTGAACCTGTTGTGCGCGATCCACGATTCGCTGCACGCGCATGCGCTTCTCCGCCGCGACGTGGATTATCTGGTCAAGAACGGCGCGATCGAGTCAGTGGACGAATTCAAGGGACGGATCATCCAGGACCGCCGCTGGCCCGCGGGCTTGCACTCCGCGATTGAAGCCAAGGAAGGCGTGGCGCTCAAGAAACAAGGCCAGGTGCTGGGATCGATCACGCTGCAAAATCTTGTGGCGTTGTATCCGCAGGTGTGCGGCATGACGGGAACGGCCGCAACGCAAGCGCGCGAACTCAGCGACCTTTACGGACTGGACGTGGAAGTGATTCCTACGAACCGTCCGGTAGTTCGCGAGGACTTTGTCGATGAAGTGTTCGGCAACAAGCTTGAAAAAGAAGAGGCAGTGATCGACGAAATATTTCAGACGTATCGGTCAGACCGTCCGGTGCTGGTGGGGACCACGAGCGTGGAGGAATCCGAACGGCTGAGCGGGCGGCTGCGAGATGCGGGAATTCCGCATCATGTACTCAACGCGCGCAACGAAGAAGAGGAAGCGGCGATCATTGCGCGCGCAGGCCAGCGCGGCGCGGTCACCATTTCCACGAACATGGCGGGGCGCGGGACGGACATACAACTCGGGTCCGGCGTGGCGGAACTCGGCGGGCTGTATGTGATCGGGACGAACAAGCATGAGAGCCGGCGAATCGATAATCAGCTGCGCGGACGCGCCGGACGCCAGGGCGATCCGGGCTCGTCGCGATTTTTCGTTTCCCTGCAAGATGACCTGATGCAGCGTTACAGCGGCGAAGGAGCCCTGCAGATCAAGACGCCGGACGCAATCCAGCGCGTAGCCGAAGGCCAAAACCTGACGGTCCGTCAGTTCCTGAACAAGTATGAATCGGTGCTGGAAGGCCAGCGGCAAATCATTCAGGGACATCGCCAGAAAATACTTGAAGGTCAAAGACCGCCTGTTTTGGTTACAACAGATCTTTTCGGCGAAGAGGACGATCTGGAAATGGAAATCGCGGAAGTCTCCACAACTGAAGACGTCTCCGCAACTGAAGACGCGTATTATGAGGACGCTTCGCTCGCGCCGATGTCCGAGATCGAACGCCTGGTTCGGTTGTCGACCATCGACGATCTATGGTCTGAATACCTGGCGGAGATTGCCGACTACCGCGCCGGCATCCATCTAGTCTCATGGAGCCGCGACGCGCATCACGAATACCTGATCACCGTCCACCGGACGTTTCTCAAGCTGCAAAAGAAAATCGAGGCAGACTCGTTGCGCCGACTGGCTGAAGCAGAAACCAGCGGACTGCTTCCCAAGGAACGCGGCGCCACCTGGACTTACCTCACAACCGACTCGCCTTTCGGTCCTGCCACGGAACGAATTATCCGAGGCCTGATACGAATGGTGGGCGGGAAGGCGCTGTAGGCCAACCCGCGTTTCCATCGTGACGCGTTACGCTGCGTCTCCGGTCAGCATCGAAAGCTTTGGAAGCTTGAAGCCTTTGGTTTCCGGCACAACCGCCAATTGGCGCGAAGCCACAAAGTGAATGGCCTCAGCCTTGGCCGCGACAACATCATGCACCGTGCTGCCCAGCAGCGTGGAGCATTCGCGCTCCGAGTAGTTCTCCAGGACGGCCATCACGAACACGAAGCGCGAAAAGCTGTCCAGTTCCAGCACCGCGGTAAGCGTGGCGTCTTTCTGCGCGTCACCGCTCTTGAAGTTAGCGGCCGCGGCGGCTGCGATTGCCTTTATTCCTGATTTGTCACCATGCCCGTCATTTGCGGCAACCGCCGGCGCCATGGCCTTGATGGCGTTCTTGATGATCGCCCGCTTGCTCCATGACCGCGCCCACTGCCGGAACACCGGATTGCCCTGAATGCTGTCTTCCAACCCGGACACGAAACACTCCTCGGCCTTCTGCTCGTCGGCGGTGAGCAACAGCGCCAGCAAGTGCAGGCTGGACATCTCATCCGTAAAGATCTTCTGGAAGTCCTTGCAGGTGGCGAATTGTGATTCCCGGTTTTCTTTGCGGCCAAACATGGTGTTGACTCCTGTCGTTACTATGCGCCCTATCGCGGTCTTGTTACTTTTCTGGACTATTACTTTTCAATGGATTTGTTGTTACTGCTTCTTCCTGGCTCTTCTTAAATACGTGAACCAGCGGCGTATGGTTTTGCTTCGCTTTAAATTTCTTTACTTACCGCTTACCTATAGATTCGCCAAATGCCGTTTGGTTCCGCCTGTGTTTAAAGCAGCCTGCGGGCCAATTGGCGCCCAATTCTATCTTGCTGATAACACGGCCCTTGCGCTCCACCGCCCGGACCGGCTATCGACCAATTTGTGTCTCACCGGGCACGCTGTGGGCGACGTGACACGGTCCGGGTGTTCCTTTTTGAAGGCGATTGAGGGGCGGGGAATATTGCCTGGGAAGTCATTGGCTAATCTTTTCAATGAGTTGCAAGCTTCGCTGGGATACAAATTTGAACGCGTTCACTATTTCACTTGACCTGCCCCCAGTATTCGCGTTACTTTGAACGCGTTCAACATGCTACTCCCGAAAGGCTGCTCGAATAACCATGACTGGCAATCCAACGACTGATGCTTCCGAAACCCGTTCCCGCTGGACCGTCCCATTCCTGGTGATGGCGATTGCTTCAGGCTGCATGATGTACCGCATTCTGGTGATGCGTCACCTGGAACAAACATCTCTACTTTTTGTGGGCATCCCCGTGTTGCTGGCGGTGATCATTTCCTTCACGCCGAAGGCCAAGACCACGGCGGGCGGCATCATCAAAGCCATATCCCTGGCCCTGCTGCTTTCAGCGCCGCTGCTGGGAGAAGGATTCATTTGCATCCTGATGGCCGCGCCCATTTTTATTGCCGCCGGGCTGGTGGCGTGAGGCGTGGCGGCGATTATCCGCAGGGTCACGGAACGCAACGGGCGGCCTCCGGTGTTGCCATGTCTGGTCCTGCTCAGCCTGGCTCCGATGAGCATGGAGGGCACATGTCCAGAATTTTCATTCAACCGCGAAGAGTTGGTAACAGTTCGCAGCGTGGTTCCTGGTTCTCCGATGGACGTGGCGGCCGCGTTGAGTCATAGTCCGCGGATTGCGCAGGCGCTGCCTGCATATCTACGGCTGGGATTCCCGCGCCCAGTTGACGTAAGCGGCGAAGGCCTGGCCGTGGGCGATTTGCGCCGCATACATTTTGCCGGTGGCGAGGGCCATCCGGGCGATCTGTTAATGCGCGTGGTGGAATCGGAACCTGGGCATGTGCGGTTTGCCGTGGTCTCGGATCAAAGCAAGGTCGCGCACTGGTTGGATTGGGAATATGCGGACGTGCGCTGGAAAAGCGTGGATGGAGATGGAACGCGCACAGAGATTGAATGGACGACCGCCTACCGCAGGCTGCTTGATCCGGCCTGGTATTTCCGTCCGTGGGAACGCTATGCGGTGCGACTGGCGACGGGATATCTGATCGAGACCAACGCTACGCCCGCGGAGAGACGCTAGTGGGCGCGGCATTTTTCACGGACTCTTTCTTCACGCACTCTTTTTTCACGCACCCTTCTGTTGGCCAAGCTTTAAGTACGCGGGAGTTGGCGATTCGAGCGCTGGGATTGTATGTACCGGCGGTGCTGACCACGGTCGTGGCCTGGCAACGCGTGCGCACGCATCGCCAAATTGCGGCGATGCTGGCGGGATTCTGCTGGGCGTTGAACGCGCTACTGACTTTGCAATTTCTAAATTTGCATTTCAACTGGTGGGCCTTTCACGCTCAGGGCGGATTATTTCGCTCCATGCCAACGGATCTTTATCTGGGATGGGCGTTGCTGTGGGGCGTGCTTCCTGTTCTTTGCTTCCCGGCATCCCGCGTGTGGATGGTGATCCTCGGCTTTATCGCGCTGGATCTTGGCTTGATGCCGAATTGCGCTCCGGTCGTCCGACTTTCCGGCAACTGGCTGACGGGCGAAGTTGTGGCGGCGGCGCTGGTCTTGCTTCCCGCGACTTTGTTTGCGCGGTGGAGTTGGGATAGCTCTTGCTTGAATCTGCGCGCAACCTTTTGGGCGATAACCGCCATGTCGTCTCTGCTGTTTCTGATTCCCGAGATCATTTTTGCGGCGTCCGGGGTCGCGGGGATTCGAAATGGCGGATGGGGACCGCTCGTCGGCGCCTCAACAATTTCCTTGAACGCGCAACTCCAATTCATGTTTCTACTGGCCGTGCCGGCAATTTCCGCGGCGCAGGAGTTTGCCCGACGTGGACTGGGCACGCCGATTCCATTCGATCCTCCGGAGAAGCTGGTAGTAAGCGGACTATACCGCTACGTTGCCAATCCCATGCAAGTGTCCGGGGCATTTGTGCTGATGGCCTGGGGCGCTGTGCTACGCAATCCGTGGCTGATTGCCGCCGGGCCTTTTGTCGTGATCTATAGCCTGGGCCTGGCCGCATGGCACGAAAAAGAAGAGATGCCCCGGCGATTCGGAAAAGCGTGGTGGCTTTATCGCCGCAACGTGAAGAACTGGAACCTGCGGTGGCGTCCCTGGCATGATCCGCACCGTCCAATCCCTCGTTTGTATATTGCGGAAAGCTGCGGACCATGTTCGGAAGTCCGGCGCTGGTTTGAAGCCCATGATCAAATGTCGCTGGAGATCGTCGCGGCGGAGGACCATCCGTCACGAAACCTGACACGCATGACTTACGATCCCTTGGATGGCACGCCAGCGGAAGACGGTGTTGCGGCTTTCGCGCGGGGCCTGGAGCATTTGCATCTGGGCTGGACTTATATAGGAGCGTGCCTGCGCTTGCCGGTAATCCGGCCATTGGTGCAAGCCTTGATGGATGCCGCTGGGTTTGGTCCGCAGACAGTGATGCGGCGCGAGTGCGCGATTCCACAACACAAGATAGTGAGTTGACCCAACATATAGTGACCGGTAAGCGAAGCAACCCAAGATGTTGGGTCGAGTACAAACCCTGTCGCCTCAGACTTAAATTCGCTTGATATTCTCTTTAATTTATGCTATAGTAAGTTGTTTATTTACAAATGGTTAGATTCGATTCCGATGCGCCGAACCCGCAGCCGGGGGCGGCTGCGCTCCACCATCGTTTTGTTGGGATGCGTCGCGTAAGTCCTTTAAACCTTGGGATGCAGGGGGAGGGGGGCCGCGCTAAAAGCGCGGCATCTGGTGATCCGGTGATCGGATTCATCGGGTGATGGGAAGGAGAAGAGCCTTCTTACGGTGAGGCATAGGACTAATGGGGCAGAAGCGGAGCGCATTCAAGCTTTTCCTCCACCCTGCCGATAGTCGCGCTCAGACGGGGAGTGTTTGCCGGCGAAAAGTATCATGCTCGCGTATTGACCGGGACCAGGACCTGATCGGCAAAAGAAGAAAGTCACAAGAAGCAAGCCGCATGTTTCAAAACAGGAAGAAGGAATCAGATTTGATTTCGCTGAAGAAATACCTGGACATGGTGCCCGAGCCGCCTCCGCCTGCAAAGGCCGCCGATGCAGGGGCAACGGAGTCCTTGGCCGAGCCCCTGATCGCAACGAAAGCCGTGGCATCGGCATCACCAGCCGTGCCGCTGGCAAATTCGTCGCCGGGTAAACCGCCCAATGCGTCACCGGTTGCATCCCGTGTTGCGTCGACTGGTGCAAAGGCCGTTACCACGGCCGTTACAAAGGTCGTTACAACGCCCGTTACAAACGGACTATCCGCCAGCCCGTCGCCGGCAGCACGGACTTCGGGGCCATCGCCATTGCCGACACCATCAGTCACAGTGACGCCCCGACCCGGATCGACTGGAACGTCTCTAGCTGGGACGCCGCTGGTCAGGCCAACACCGGCTGGAAAAGCGCCCGTGGCGCCGGCTGCGGCCGTATCGCCGCGCGCTACAGAATCATCCGCCGCTCGCCCGGCTGCCGGAAAAGCTCCGGGCGAATCACCATCGGGTGCGGAGCACGGCGAACTTTCGTCCGCGTTGGTGCAAGCGTATTGCGCCGCGCTGCTCACCATGGCCAAGAGCGGAGCGCAGGCTTGCCCGGCCGTAAGCGCCGACCTGCAACAAGGCCTCGCTGCGCTGGCCACCAAACTCAAGGGCCAGGCGGCGGACGTGATCACGCCCGGCGCCGTCCGCGAAGCTGAGAAGAACGTGAACGACGAGTTACAGCAGTGGGGCGGACGCACGTCCGGCTACATCAAGACGAAGACCAACGAAGTAAAAGAAATGCTGATTGTGCTGGCTCGCACGGCCGAATCCATGATGGAACGCGACCAGCGGTACGCGCAGCATTTCAGCCAGTTCACCACGCAACTTCAGACCATCGCCGACCTGGACGACCTGACGCAAGTTCGCAAAGCGGTGGTCCTGCGCGCCAAGGAAATGAAAACCTGCGTGGACAAGATGGCCGAAGAGAGCCAAAAGTCGGTGAAGGCGCTGAAATCCGAAGTCTCAACCTACGAGACCAAACTGCACGCGGCCGAAGCGCTGGCGGCGCAAGATCCGCTCACCGGCCTGGCCAACCGCCGCAGTCTGGAAGAACGCATTGAATGGCGCATCGCGCACAACCAATCGTTTTGCCTGGTGATGGTTGACCTGAACAAATTCAAGCAGGTGAATGACACCTACGGCCATCCCACGGGCGACGATCTGTTGCAACAGTTCGCGCGGGAGCTGAAGTCCAACGCGCGCTCCACGGACTACGTGGGCCGCTGGGGCGGAGACGAATTCGTCATCCTGCTGGATGGCGACCTGGCCGGCGCGGAAGTGCAGATTGAACGTTTACGCAAATGGGTTTTTGGCGACTACAAACTCAAGACGCAAAAAGGCGAAGTGAAAGTTCTGGTGGAAGGATCAGTAGGCGTAACGCAGTGGAAGACCGGCCAAAGCGTACAAGATGCCATTAAGCAGGCCGACAACGCGATGTACAAAGACAAAAAAGCGAGCAAGTTGAAACACTAGATTGGCTTGGCTTTTGGCTTTGGCGCGTCCTTGGCGTCATCGGGCGTAACAGTTCAGGCGGCAGGTGCGAGTTTGTCAGCTCACACCTTGCTTAGCGTCACCGCAATTCCGTTGCGCGGACGCAACGTAACGGACGGCTCGGCTTGCACGCTGGCTGGATCCACCGCAAGCTGCACGCGAAATCGCTGCACTATCATCGCCATTAAGACAAGAATTTCCGTCATGGCGAAGTTCAGTCCAACGCAGGTGCGTGGACCGGAGCCGAACGGAAGATACGCGCAGCGCGGACGTCCGGCGGAGTTTTCCGGCGAGAACCGTTCGGG
>JANXPR010000084.1 GCA_025357215.1 Acidobacteriaceae bacterium
GGCCGGGCATGATGCCGATCTTGCACTTGCCAGGAGAAATGATTCCCGGGCAGTTCGGGCCGATCAACCGCGACTTGCCTTTGATCGTGAGATATTCGTAGGCGCGCACCATGTCCAGAACTGGAACGCCTTCGGTGATGCAGACGATCAGCGGAATCTCCGAGTCCACGGCTTCCATGATGGCGTCCGCTGCGAACGGCGGTGGAACAAAGATGACCGTAGCGTTGGCGCCGGTCTTCTCCTTGGTTTCCTGCACGGTGTTGAATACCGGCCAGCCTTCGTGCGTAGTGCCGCCTTTGCCAGGCGTAACACCGCCGACCACGTTGGTGCCGTAAGCAGCTGCGCCTTTGGCGTGGAAAGTGCCTTCGCGTCCGGTAATGCCCTGGACGATGAGTCGAGTGGATTTGTTGACTAAGACCGCCATGGTTAGCTCCGCCCCGCTGCAGCCACAACTTTTTCTGCCGCGTCTTTCATCGTCTCTGCCACTTGAAAGTTGAGTCCGGAGGCTTTCAATATCTCGCGGCCCTGTTCCACGTTGGTGCCTTCGAGTCGCAACACCAGAGGCAGCTTCAAGTTGGTGGCTTTAGCGGCTTGCACCACGCCGCTGGCCAGCGTGTCCACGCGCAAGATGCCGCCGAAGATATTAATAAGGATAGCCTTCACGTGCTTGTCGCTCAGCAGGATCTCAAAAGCGTGCTGGATCTGGTCAGCGTTGGCGCCGCCACCTACGTCCAGAAAGTTGGCGGGCGATCCGCCAGCGTATTTCACGATGTCCATGGTGGCCATGGCCAGTCCGGCGCCATTGACCATGCAGGCAATGTTGCCATCCAGCTTGATGTAGTTCAGGCTGTACTTTGAGGCTTCCACCTCAAGCGGATCTTCTTCGTTCACGTCGCGCAGTTCGCGCAGGTCTTTGTGGCGAAAGAGCGCGTTGTCGTCAAAATTGATCTTGGCGTCCAGGGCGAACACTCGATTGTCCGTGGTGGTGATGAACGGATTAATTTCCATCAGCGAAGAATCCGTGTCGACAAACGCGCGATAGAGGCCGGTCATCAACTTTACGGCTTCATTGATCTGTTCGGGTTTGAGTCCCAGGCCGAATGCCAGCTTGCGCGCATGGTAGGGCTGGAATCCGGTGACCGGGTCGATGGCTTCCTTCAAGATGGCCTTGGGATCTTTGGCTGCAACTTCTTCAATTTCCATGCCGCCGGCGGCTGAAGCCATGAACACCGGACGCGCCGTGGCGCGGTCCACCACAATGCCCAGGTACAGTTCGCGATCGATAGGCAGAGTTTCTTCAATCAGCAGCCGCTGCACGATCTTGCCTTCCGGGCCGGTCTGGTGCGTGACTAGCTTCATGCCCAGAATTTTGTCGGACCAGCTTTTGGCTTCGTCCAGGGTCTTGGCGACTTTTACGCCGCCGCCCTTGCCGCGTCCGCCGGCATGGATCTGGGCCTTGACGACGACGCCCTTGGCGCCGGCATCAAACAGTTTCTTGGCGGCCGTTTCGGCTTCTTCGCGCGTTAACGCCATTTCTCCGCGCGGAGTGGGCACGCCGTATTTCGCAAGGATGGTCTTGGCCTGGTACTCGTGAATTTTCATGATAGGTTCTGCTTGAGGCGCCGGAATGCTGGAAGCAAACAGGTGATTTTATAAGAGTGGAAACCCGTTCGGCAAACGAGTTGAACTCTTCGTCCTCGTTTCCAGTGAGTTCGGCCTGGAGCGGAGATTTCGGCGACTATGGAATTCTTAGTGCCTGTTAATATGAACCAGATTCCTTACGCCCATGATCGCCGCAGCCATCCATAAGATCG
>JANXPR010000217.1 GCA_025357215.1 Acidobacteriaceae bacterium
AAAATGCAATGAAAAACTGGCCTGTAGGAAGCGAATAAAATGCGTTAATACAAGATGTGGGGTTGCCTCACCTTAGATCAACCCCACATTTTGTGGTTTCGGGCCTGATTGGTTTGGCCAAGCACAGGGACGGCTCAAAGACAATGGAATGGGACCTACAGGGCAATCAGGTAGTTTCCGACATCCGCGTTCAGCGCCGGAGGCGCGTCAAGAAGGGACCTTTCACATCAGATTATCTAATGACGGCGCCAAGCCGATTCGGGTCTGTCATCTTGAGCAAGCCCGAAGAAGCGGTAGCGACAGAGGACGCGTCGAAAGATCCCGAGGATGCGTCCTGAACCATGCCGATACGAGGTGTTCTCACCTAGCTGTGTGTGCTATGTTTTTCCCGTGCGCGACGGATTCCATTACAAGTTCTGGGTTTACCTTCTGTCCAGTCACTCCGGTACGCTTTATGTCGGCCTTACTGGCTTCTTTGATAGACGCGTTCACCAGCACAAGTATGACTCAATTGAAGGCTTCACCAAGAAATACCAATGCCATCGCCTGGTCTACTACGAGAGCTACCAGGACGTAGAAACCGCAATCAGCCGGAAAAAACAGATCAAGCATTGGCGCCGCGAAAAGAAGATCGCTTGCTTGAAAAAAAGAATCCGCGCTGGCAAGACCTTGCGGAGAATTGGAGACGAGAGATGAGGTTTCGGGGACAATCTCTGGGGTAGAACTCCCTGAATCAGCATTGTGCCGTGGACATCCTCGCGATCTTTCGACGCAGCCTTAGGCGCTCCGCTTCTTCGTCTTGCTCAAGATGACAGATGCTATCGGCGTGCTAGCGCACCGTCATTCTGATCGGCATTTCCCGTCCTCCAGCGTTCAATTCAACTTTGTGAAATTTTCCGATTGTGACAACCGTGGCAATTCCCCTTACGGCCGCATCCTGATCCCTCTCTCCTTCGGCTCGGGCCAGTTATTCGCCGCCATCAACTGCCGGACCTGCGCTTCGCGTTCTTCTGGCAGCGGGTGCGAACGGAAATAACCCATGATTCCTTCCAGCGCCACGCGGGACATTTCTTCGTCCGGCGTGCCGCTTTTCTCGACGTACTTTTTGTGCAGCTTGCCGAAGGTCTGGAACATGTGAATGGCGCCTTGTGGTGAGTAGCCGGCCATCACGGCCAGCGCGGTGCCGTCGCGGTCGGCTTCCAGTTCCTGGTCTTTGTTATAGCCGGCCTTGAAGAGTTCAATGGGCAGGGCCACGAGTCCGCCCAGAGGGATGTTGCGCAGCTGGGTTTCCAGGGCGACGCGTTCGTTGCAGTGGTAATGGTCCACGTGTTCCACTTCGTGTCCCAGGACGCTGGCCAGTTCGTCTTCGCTTTCCATCAGGTGCATGAGTCCGGCGCCGATGAACACGTGTCCGCCGGGCAATGCGAACGCGTTGATCAAGCTGGGATCGGGAATGTAGTGAAAGCGGTACGGCAATTTGCGCCGCGCGTTGGACGCCACCATGGCGCCCACCTGCGCGACATACTGCTGGGTCTTTGCTATTGCGTCGGCCTCCGGCGCGTCTTTGCCGGACTGGGTTGTGTAGCCAGAAGCCATGTACCCGGAAGCCATGCCGTCGCCGATGCGGATTTCTTCCGCGTCAGAAAGCCGCGTCAGCTTCGCCGGGACGCGGCCCAGGTCGCGTTGCGTTTCCGCCAGCGCGTTGAGCACCGCCTCCGGACCAACGTGAGCTTGCGACTGATGACGGTGGCTGTAATAAAATGCGCCACCGCAAGCGGCCAGCAGCAACAGAAATACAAGCAGACGCTTCATAGGTATTCGCGTAGCGAGTCGCTGTACTTGCCGTACAGGAAGGAAATCACAAACAGGATTACTCCCACACCGATCAAGCTCGCGGCCCGGCGCCAGTCATGGAACTGCCACGTGTCCCAGGGGATTTTCACGACGCAAAAGATCACCAGCGCCAATCCTGCCAGACGGAAGCTGCGTTCCTTGACCCACAGCGCCAGCATGAAGGCCAGCACGCCTTCCGCTGCCCAGGAGAGCGTAACGGTGCCTCCGGACATCTTCAGGTATAGCAGCACGCCCACCAAAATAAATGTGACGAAAAACATCGGTTGCTCAGGACGCCGCAACAACACAGCCCACCAGCCTTGTGAATCGCCGGCCTCCATGTCGCGACGAATCAGGAATGCAAACGGCAATCCCGCGCCGATGAGCGCCAGCGGCCATATGGAATTGCTCAAGCTGGAAGACACGGCGTCGTTAAGATGGAAAAAGTTGTGCATCGAAAGCCGGAACGTGGCAAGACCCAGCAAAACCATGGCCTGGAAAAGGAAAACGCGCTGCTTTGTCCACCAAGCCACCGCCAAAACAGCCAGCAACAGAGCGGCCAGTCCCGTGGCCACGGCATCCGCCGGAGCCGCGAACCAGCCGATGGCGGCCAGCGTGGCTGTCCCCAGACAGGCAATCAGGTTTCGAGCAACTTGCGTAATCGTGTTTACGTTGCCGGCTTGCGCGTTCTGGCCCAACGTGTTCGTCCTCCAGTAGACAAAGAAATAGATTCCGGTCAGGGGCAGCAGCACCAGGACCCGCGGGTCTTGCAAGGTGGTGACAAAGCCGGCGGTCGCCGGAGCGTTCAGGTTGGCAAAGAAAATCCGGACAAACGAACTGGCCAGCGCCACATAGCTTTGCGCGCGCCAGCTTCCGGGCGATCCCCAGCGGCGAATGCCGGCCATTTCCAGTAATCCCGGCAACTCAAAAATGAGCAGACCAAAAAAAGCCCCAGGCCAGAGCTACGTCCACTTCTTTTAATTGCGACCACAGCAGCCAGCTCATCAACAGCGAACCGGCCCATGAGTAAACGTGGCTCATGCGCTCGTTCTCGATTACGCCATCCACGTTGGTGATCCAGGTAAGCAGGTAAAGGAGCGTTCCGGTCGCCAACACGCTCCACAGTTGCACGCCGGTGGCGCGATAGTGCGGAGTGAAGCTGCCCCAGAGCGTCCAGCCAACGGCCAGCAGGGAAAGAATGTGCGTCTGCCAAAGCAGAGCGCGGTCTTTCCACCAGCGCGCAGCCAGAGCGAGCAATGTAGCCAGGCTGATCCAGGCCACGGCGACCCACGGCGCGGGCGTTTCGTCGTAGGCCAGCAAGGCAAAGAGCAGTGTGCCGATGACGGTGTACACCGGACGCAGCACCTTGAGCGGCGCCCACTTCGCCAGCAGATAAATTCCTGCTGCCGCCAGGCTCACGGAAATGAAGCGGTACGTGAGATGCCAACGCGTGATGGTGGTCGTCAGTTCGAAATTTACAAAGAGCGCGCGGCCGCATACCACCAGTACCAGCACAAATGCCTGCCACTTGAGATCGTCGCGATCAAAAACTTGAGCGGCGGCGCAAAGGGCCAGTCCCAGCGCGACCCACAGAACGATGACTGCCCACGCCGGTGCCTGGAAGTAAATCAGCAACGAAAGTAACAACGTGGCGCACCATGCGTAGATCGCCGCAAACACAAAGGCTCCGGCCGTCTTGGACGCCTTCACGAAAAGCGAACTCAAGTAGAGCAAGCCGGCTACGGCGCCGAACATCCAGATCCGCTGCGGAATGCGCAGCCAGCTGGCTTCGTTCGGTTCGCCAACAATCACCACCTGCAGGAAAGCTACAGCGGCGATCCAGTGGGCTTCGAAGACAAATTCTGGAATCTCAAACCGGTTGCCCATCCAACTGAGCGCCAGGACCAGCACAGCCAGCACCGTTGCGGCAACATTGTCCTTAATGCAGGCAAACACCGCGCATACAGCGAACACGCTGGCCACGAAGGAAAGCGCGCGTAGCAAAAATTTCTCCAGTTCTTCCTGGAAAAGCTCACGCCAGCGGCGCGCGATGAAATGGGAATTCACATAAAGTACCAGTGCAATGGCGCCCATCACCGTGGCCAGTTGCGCGTCATAGTGCGGTTGGCGGTCCAATAACTTGGCCGACCACGGACCGAGCCTAACGACGGTGGCATACAGCGCCAGCACGAACGTGATGATGATCCCGAATCCGCGGAACAATCTTTCCCGTGTGAAAATGCCAGCCAGCAAAAAGGCTTCCGCGGCAGCCAGCCACAGCATTTCCAACGAGTCGCCAGACCACTTGAACGGCAATGCGGCCACCATCAGCGTGGCGCCAATGGTGGAAAGCACTTTGAACGGCATTTCGCGTTTGCGAGATGAGGGCAGCTGGCCCAGCGTGAATTCAATGGCGCCCATGGTCAGCAGCGCCCACCACGCCCACTCCGGATGCAATGACTGGTACTTCATCACCGCCAGGAACAGCACAGGGTTGAGCAAGGCAGCCGCGGTGGAAGGGGCTTCCTGCTGGCGGTCAGAGACTTTACGCCATACATACGAAGCGCGGAAAACGATCCAGTAGCCGACCACCAACGCAACGCTGGCGTTGTGGAACGGAAATGGCGCGCGCGCCGGTTCCCACCCCAGGAAACGATGGAGCCAATAAAGATGGCAGAGATAGCTGGTGAGAATCCCGAAGACTTCCAGTTCGTACCACTTGTAGCGGTGGACAACCACCAGCATACCCGCCACCAGAATCGCACCGGCAAACAGGTGGGTTGGATCCGGCGTAGCCGAACTGACGGATAGCACCACAGCGACAAATCCCAGAAGGAATGCGCATCCCGTTACCAGTTGGGATTCATACTTCAGCGTGTGCCAGACCATGGCCGCCGCCACGGCCATAAGCAGGAATAAATCAGCGGACTCCGAATGCAAGATCAATACGGATGGCGAATGTCCTATCCCATAGGTAAGCAGGAAAATGGCGGCCCATCCGCCGCCCACTAGAACGCGGCCTAGAATTTTGAAAGCGTCCTTGCGCTCCAGAAAGATTCCCAGCGTAAGCAATCCGGCGGCGCCGGTGTAAAGCATTACGACTTGCAGCCAGAGCGGGAAGCTGTTCCATCCCAGACTCAACAAATAGGCAAGCCCCACAACGACTAGGACAATTCCAATCTTCGGCGCAAGATTGGTTCCAAAGGTTTGCTCCATCGAGAGTTTTTTCTTCGGCGGCTGAAAAGTCTGGAATGTCGGAGCGTGCGCCGGTGAACTTGGCGCGCTCGGCGGCCTTGCCGTGACGGGCGGAGCAGTGGGCGATGAGGCGCTCGAAGGTGCATGCGAAGTTGCGGCCGGCGGCGCGGTCATGCCCGGAGCCTGCGGCGGACGCTGCCCAGCACTCACCGGCGGAATTACTCCCGGTGGAATTGCAGAAGGTTGTACCGGAGTGGGTGCTGGTTGAGTTGGTGCGGGCCTTGGCACAACATCCTGATGCGCCGGAATCGGCGGCCGCTGCACCGGCATGGGCGGCGGTGGAGGCGGTGGCGGGACTTCTGGCAGCTGAACCACAACCGCTGGCTTTACCGTAACTTTGGGTTCGTCCACTCCGGCCGCAGAAGCGCTGGCTGTAGCCTTGGCCATCCGCTTGACCTGGTCTTCCATTGAAGACAAGCGCGATGAGAGCGACGTCAATTGCTGTGTGAAGTTTTCCCGGTCGTCACGCCGGCGCTGGTTCACCATGTAGGCGTAAAAAGCAATTGGCAGGCAAACAAACACGAAGAATATAAATAGGTCCATGCCTTCTTCCCTGCTTGCTCCCCAGGCAAGCTAGATGCGGGGCCTTCTGGAGCTAGACAATTTCGGTAGCAAATATTCCGGGGATTGTAGAACGCAGGTTAAGAAAAGTATTGTCGTATTTTTGTAATCCTATTGTTTACTTGCAGATACACTCACAGGAATATGCATGGACGTCAACTGAATGACCGTGCAAGGTCTAAGCAGGGTCAAAGAAGCTAGTCGCCGCAGGCGGGAAGCAGATCGGCATCGGACAGGTCTTTGAACGACAGATCTTTAAGCGACGGATCTTTAAACGAAAGATCTTTAAGCGACAGGTCTTTAAGCGCCAGATCTTTAAGCGCCAGATCTTTGGTTGCGCTTTGCGCCGGTATGCGGCCGCTCAGGCGCTCTTCAAAGAAGCGGTCCACGCTGGCCAGAATGTCGCGGCCTTCCTTGGCGTGATAGACGGCCTGCCGCAACAAGGTACCGTTGGGGACTCCGTGGGTAAACCACGCAACGAACTGCTTCATCTTGCCGCCCTGGCCGTGTATGTTTTCATCCACCATCATCTGGAAGTAAGTCCGGATCATCTGGTAGCGATCGTATTCGGTCGGCGCGTCATAGCGTCGCGTATCCGCATGCTGACGAATCTGCCGGAAAATCCAAGGATTGGAAGCAGCCGTGCGCCCGATCATCACCGCGTCGCAACGCGTCTGCTCGACCATCGCTACCGCGTCTTCCGGAGTGCGGATGTCACCGTTACCGATGACCGGAATCTTCACCGCGTCTTTCACGGCGGCAATCCATTCCCAACGCGCGTCTCCGCTGTAGCCTTGTTCGCGCGTGCGGGCGTGCAGGGCCACGGCATTCAGGCCGCAGTCTTCCGCCATGCGCGCCAGCGGCACGCAGACAATGTTGTCGTCGTCCCAACCCATGCGGAACTTTACCGTGAACGGAATCTTTACCGCCGCGCGGACTTGCTCGAAGATCGTTTTAATTACCGGCAAGTCTTTCAGCAATCCTGAGCCGCCATTGCACTTGACCACCCTTTTCGCCGGGCAACCCAGATTCAGGTCGACCATATCAAAGCCGGCTTGCTCCACGATCTTGGCGGACTCGGACAAAGTGTACGGATCGCTGCCGAAGAGCTGCGCCGAGATAGGATGTTCGTCCTGATAAAAGTGTAGATAGCGTTTGCGTTTCTTTTCGCGCGTACGGAAGAGACCATCGGCTGACGTGAACTCGGTCATCAGGAGGCCGCAGGCGGAAATTTCGTTGGCTTCGTTCTCTAGAACCGCTGGGGATTCTTGCTGCGGACCATCGCCTGTCGGCTCCTGAAGCACGTCTGCCTGAATCTGTTCTGATGCGTCCGGCGGAGCCATGATGTTTGCCGGAGCTTTAACAAAGCTCGCTTTTCGAATAAAGCGGCGGAAAACCGTATCCGTAACGCCGGCCATGGGGGCCAGAATCGTGGCCGGAGCAATCCGCACATTCCCAATCTGGACGGACTCCGGCACAGCCGCGCCTTGCGGCATCTCCGCCGTTCGCACCGGATTTTCCCAGAATTTGTGCATTCCTTAAATTATTCCATGAGATCAGCAGAGAAGGATAGCGAAAGCGGCGATCTACGACAAAATCAAAAGCTTTTCGTCGATTTTCTGTCCCTTAAGACCGTGTACTTAACCCAAACATCATCTTCCTCGCCGTTGACGATGCGTTTCTGGCACCACGCCATAGGATAGGAATTTCCTGAAGCCCAGTGCAAGGGATATACCTTTTCGCCCATTACCGGATCATCTCTTTCCCAATGCACGTTAGGCTCATTTTTCCGGATCACTTCGCCTATGTAGGCTCCATACGACGCAGCAAGCCCGCGCACTGAAATGGACAAGGGCGCCCTGACGTATTGATCGTGCAGCTTTCCCAGAATCTGGTCTACAGCTCTAATGGAGTCAGGGCTGTAGTCGAGGGTCAGGTGGTTATTAACTTCGGCATCTTTCACCGCTTCTGACGCAAGCCACTGTATGAACTCATCGGTTGTCTTGAACTCTCGAGGAACATTCCTCTTTTTGTAATTTCTGAGAAAGGAAAAACCAAGAGCAATGATCACGACCATAAGGCCGATAGCAAGATTTCTCATTTGGCGATCCAGATCTGCAGCATACCGTCAAGGCCTGAAAATACCTATGGCGCAGAAGGGTCGAGTCTTTCGTTCAAGACTCGTGCCTCGTGGCTGTTAGGTTCCCTTGCTCTCGGGAGACTCACGCTTTCCTGGCGGCCACCACCCGGGGGATTCCCTGGAGGTCAGCAGTGGTCCGCACTTCCACCCAGCCTTTGAGTAAATCTTTTACCTGGGCTTCCGTGGAGAAACCGATTTCAGTCACAAACCATCCGCCGGAATTGAGGGCCTCTTTGACTTGTGGAATCAGCCGGCGATAGATGTCCATGCCCTGTTTGCCGGAAAACACGGCTACCTTGGGCTCATATTCCTTCACCTGCCTCTGGACTTTATCGGCCTCATCTTCGCCTACGTACGGCGGATTGGAAACGACGAAATCAAACTTCATGTCGCCGTAGATGCCCAGCAGGTCAGACTTGCGAAACAGTACGCGTTGTCCCAGGGCGAGACGCGCGGCGTTAATGCGGGCCATTTCCAGGGCTTCATCGGAAATATCGCAGCCGTGGATTTCGGCTTTGGGCATTTCGCTGGAAAGCGCCAGAGCGATGCAGCCCGATCCGGTGCCTACATCCACGATGCGGATATTGCGGGGATTTTCCTTGTACGAATCCAGCACCAGGTCAAGAACGGTTTCCACCACATGTTCGGTTTCCGGACGCGGAATTAGCACCGCTGGGGAAACCAACAAGTCCAGTCCCCAGAATTCCTGGTGGCCCGTGATGTACTGCGTGGGGCAGCCGCGCTCGCGCTGCGCGACAATCTCTTCATAGCGGGCCACTTCGTCAGCGGCGAACTCATGCTCAGGATGAGCGTAAAGGTAGGCGTGTTCGCGTCCCAGAACGAACAGGACCAGCTGTTCGGCGTTCAGACGCGGAGAAGGAACTTCGTGTTCCACAAAGCGTTCGTACGCGCGCTCCACGGCCTGCTTCAACTGCATAGTAAGCACTTAGCAATTAGCCATTCACCGGAACCTGACAAATGGCCCTTGGATTGTAACCGAGATTCAGTCGCGGACAACAGCGGAAGGCCGCAAAATTTTTAAAGATATGCTTTCGTTCTTCGCGGCCGTTGCGACCTTTGCGGTAAAAACCCTTACGCCACCACTTCGGCCTGGCTCTTCAGCTTCTCTGATTGGTAGTGGTTGGAGAGCGCGTCCAGCACGGCCCCTAGTTTGCCGTCCATCACATCGGACAGTTGGTGCAGCGTGAGGCCGATGCGGTGGTCCGTCATACGGTTCTGCGGGAAATTGTATGTGCGAATCTTCTCGCTGCGGTCGCCGGTGCCCACCTGGGCTTTGCGTTCCTTGGCCAGTGCCTGCTGTTGCTTGTCCATTTCCATCTCATAGAGACGGGCACGCAAAACGCGCATGCCTTTTTCGCGGTTCTTGATCTGGGACTTCTCGTCCTGGCAGCTGACCACGGTGTTGGTCGGAATGTGGGTGATGCGGACGGCCGAGTAGGTGGTATTCACTGACTGTCCACCGGGACCGGAGGAGCAGAACGTGTCGATTCGGAGGTCCTTGGCTTCAATCTTGATGTCCACGTCTTCCACTTCCGGCAGCACCGCGACGGTCACTGCCGACGTATGCACGCGGCCTTGCTGCTCCGTGGCCGGGACGCGCTGCACGCGATGCACTCCGCTCTCATACTTCAGCTTGGAAAACACGCCCTTGCCTTCAATGATGGCGATAACTTCCTTCAGCCCGCCTACGCCGGATTCCGACGTCGACAGTACTTCCACTTTCCAGCGCTGGGTTTCCGCGTAACGTGTGTACATGCGAAACATCTCGGCGGCAAACAGCGTGGCTTCGTCGCCACCGGTGCCGGCGCGAATTTCCAGCACTACGTTCTTTTCGTCGTTGGGGTCCTTGGGGATCAGCAGGACTTTCAGGTCGGCGTCCGTGGCGGCCATGCGTTCTTCCAGACGCGTCAACTCTTCCTGGGCGTAGGCGCGCAGGTCCGCGTCAGTCTCCTCGGCCACCATGGCTTTGCTTTCTTCAATCCCGCGCTTCAGGTCTTTGTATTCGCGGTATTTCTCCACGATCTCCGCGACTTCACTGTGCGCCTTGGCCGTCTTCTGAAACTTGGACGAATCGCCAATCACTTCCGGGGAAGACAGCGCCTTGGTGAGCTCTTCGTACTTCTTCTCGATTTGGTCTAGGCGTTCAAACATGGTGAATTCCTATTCTAGTCCCGGCTGAAGCTTTGCGACGACGATGGAGGCAACGAACCAGTCAACGTAGAGACGCGGCATGCCGCGTCTCCAAATGGTCGTCAAAGAATTTGAGGTAAGCAAAGATATAAAGATAGCGGCGGGCGCCGCTAGAGCGTCTTTTCCGTCGCGTTGCTACAAATCGCTGGAGAGTTCATGATTTTGACCTTCATCCTCGTGCTCCTGAAACAGCCGGCTCGGTGCGCGAGTCGGCCTCACCGTCAAAACGCTAGGCAATCACCAGTTCACCGCCGTTTTTCTTTTCCAGTTCCATGGCTTCACGCAGGGCAATGATCGCGCACTCGACTTGGTCGTCCGTCGGAGGCTGCGTGGTGATCCGTTGCAGCCACAAGCCAGGCTTGGTCAGCAAGGCAAAAAACGAGCGGCCATGCTTTGCGGAAAAGCGAATAATCTCGTAAGAAATGGACGCGATCACCGGCAGAAATGCCACGCGTAACGCAAACTTGGCCCAGAAGCTCTGCACCGGAAACGCGGCGTAGACAAAGATGCAAAGCAACATGATGGTCATGAGAAAGCTGGTGCCGCAACGCGGATGGTACGTGGAATATTCCTGGGCCTGCGGAACAGTCGGCATGCCGTGATCTTCAAACGCGAACACGGTTTTGTGCTCCGCGCCGTGGTAGTGATAAATGCGTTTGATGTCCTTGAACAGCGAGATCCCCCAGACGAACAGCAGGAAAAGCCCAATGCGAATCAAGCCGTCCACCAGGTTGAACATGAAATTGTTGTTCATGGCCGCCCAATGAGGCTTCAGGGAGTTTGCGGCCGTAAGAGGCACGAACTTGTACATGAAAATAAAAAATGCGATCGAGAAGATCATGCTGCCGGCAATGGCCCAGTTGCCCATTTCCAGCTTCTTGCCGCCTTCTTCTTCGGCGATCGATTCCAGGCCCACGTTGAGCGAAAATTTTGAGGCGATAAAGCCCAGGCGCATGGCCTGGCCCAGCGTGGCGATACCGCGAATGAACGGCCATCCCAGCCATTTGTGCTTTTCTGAAGGCCGCACCAGCGGTTCGCAGTGCGTGCTGATCTCGCCGGAACTCTTGCGGATGGCGATGCCCCACGCATGCGGTGAGCGCATCATCACGCCTTCCACCACGGCCTGGCCGCCAACTAAAAGGGTTTCCTCGCCGCTCTCCAGGGCCGGCAAGAGTTGCAGGGAAATAAAATAATGCAGAAATTGGCGCCAATACTTCATGTGTTTTATTAGATGAGGAAACTAGGCCTCAGGGCTCCAGAGGTTATCGCAGCGTGCATAACTATGTAAAGCGCTGCTGTTATGCCATTGTACGCTAAGTGACTGTAAGGAAAACATTCAAAGGATCTGGGGTGCAGAGAACTCGCGGGCCTAAGTTCAAGAAGCTAAGCAGCTTACGCCCCGGTTTTGACCCTGATGCCCCGGGTCTCCAGTTGCGGCTTGCCCAGCGGAATCAGGCAGCCGTGGGCCACCTCACACACCTGATTCTCAAACTGGATGGTGGTGTGCTCAATGTGGTAATGCTCCGACAGCACGCTCCGTACCTGGCGCAGGATCAGGTCGCTTTCTGAAAGCGAAATATCGTCAATGCGGATGTGACAGGCCAGAGCGTGCGTGTCAGACCCGATGCTCCATACGTGCACGTCATGCACGTCATGCACGCCGTTGATCACGCTCAGTTGGGCAACAATCTCCTCCACTGACATTCCACGCGGAGCGCCTTCCAGCAGAATGTTGAGCGTCTCTTGAATGATTCCCAATGACGACCACAGAATCAGGCAGGAAATTCCAATCGACAACGCCGGGTCGATCCACGTTTGTCCGGTCCAAAGAATCGCCCAGCCGCCTACGATTACCGCGGCGGTGGAAAGCGTATCTCCAAGCTGATGGATGAACGCGCTACGGATGTTCACATCGCGCGCCGCACGGAACAGTACCCAGGAGATGGCCCCGTTCATGATCACGCCGGCCACGGCCACCCAGATCATCAGGGTCGGTTTCACTTCCACCGGATGCCGCATGCGCATCAGCGCTTCATAAAAAATGTAAAAGGCCAAAGCCACCAGCGTGAGCGCGTTGATAAACGCGGCAACCACACCTGCGCGGTGATAACCAAAAGTTTTAGTGGAAGTAGCGGGGCGGGTCTGGATGAAGACCGCCACCCAGGAAAGCAACAGAGCCAGTACGTCCGTGACGTTATGACCGGCTTCAGATAGCAAGGCCAGACTGTGGGCGCGTAAGCCAGCCACCAGCGTCACCATCACATAGAGTGAGGTGGCTACCAGCGAATAGCGTAACGCCCGCGCGCTCAAGGGGGCATTGGGATGCGCGTGGCCGTGCATAGTGTGAGTGTACCGCCTATGGGAGCTCGGGTGCGAATTCACCACGCCGCCGTCGGCAATCTATGCAGAAGAACGTGCCCACAATGGACACAGGCAGACCCGAAAAGCTCCATCTAAACTGCCCGACCATTGTCAGTTAAGTTGACCAGTAAATCCAGCACTATTAACTAACTGAAAATACTGTAGTAACCCCCGCCTGTTCCGCCGCAGGCAAAGTATTTCAACCGGATCGGCTCCGGCGACCATAAAGAATTGCTTAACCGCGACTGGCCCCCAACTCTTCGGTTTGAACCGCAAACACATCAAAGATCTCAGGCTGATATCTTCTCCGGACGGTCGAACGCACCATCTGCCAAACCCAGTTTGCCCTGCAAAGCCACGCCCTCCAGTTTGAGCAGTCTTTCTTTTACATCCAGCCCGCCGCCATACCCGGTGAGCGTCCCATTGGCTCCCACCACGCGGTGGCACGGGACAACAATAGCGATAGGGTTGTTGTGGTTGGCCTGGCCCACGGCACGATACGCTGTTGGCCGCCCGACAGATTTGGCGATCTCCGCATACGAACATGTCTGGCCGTAAGGAATCCGGCACAAAGCTTCCCAGCAGTTCTTCTGGAACTCGGTGCCTTGCAGATCAAGCGGGAATGTAAAGTCGCGTAGTTGGCCGCGAAAGTACGCTTCGATTTCTTCCTGATAAGGCCGCAACTCCTCGCGCGATTCAATCCAGACTTCGTTTTTGCGGTGCTTGGGCATCTCGCCACGAAACTGCAGGTTGCACAAGCCGCGCTGCGTGGCCGCGATCAACAGCGGGCCAATGGGAGATTCCATGCGCCAGAAATGGACAATGCGGACGTCCAGCATGAGTGAAATACTAACGCAAAAACGCCGGCAACGGTGGCCAGCGCCGCGCAGAATTTTCTTAGTTCTTCTTTATCTGCACTGGCGGCGGAATCAACGTCTCCAACGGAATGAATTCCGTGGGATAAACGCCCGTGTAGCAGGACGTGCAGTAGCTGGTCTTTTCGCCTTCACCGCAAGCTTCCCGCAGACCTTCCAGTGACAAATAGGCTAGTGAATCAGCCCCAACGTAGTCGCGAATCTGGTCCATGGTCTTGTTGGCGGCGATCAGTTGGTTTTTTGACGGCGTATCCACACCGTAATAACAGGGCGAAACCGTGGGCGGACAGGAAATGCGCATATGCACTTCCTTGGCGCCGGCGTCGCGGACCAAGCGCACAATTTTGCGGCTGGTCGTCCCGCGAATAATGGAATCGTCAATCAAGATCACCCGCTTGCCAACCAGCAAACTGCGTACCGGGTTCAGCTTCAATTTAACTCCAAAATCGCGCACGCGCTGTTCCGGCTCAATGAACGTGCGCCCAACATAGTGGTTGCGGATCAGTCCAAAGCGAAATGGAATACCAGCTTCCGCGGCATAGCCCAGAGCGGCGGTCACGCCGGAGTCCGGGACTGGAACAACAATGTCCGCTGCAACGCCGGATTCCCGGGCCAACTGGCGGCCCATGGCTTCACGACTCTGCTGCACCGGGCGCCCAAACACCGTGCTGTCTGGCCGCGAAAAATAAACGTGCTCAAAGATGCAGCTCGATTGCTTCATCTCCGCCGCAAAGAAGCGTGACGACACGCCTTCCGGACCAACAATCACCATCTCGCCCGGCTTTACGTCACGCTCATATTGCGCGCCGATCAGATCAAACGCGCAAGTCTCTGACGCAAACACAATCGTGTCTCGTTCGGAGCCGCCGCCGTTGTGGATGCGTCCCATGGAAAGCGGACGGAACCCGCGCGGATCGCGCACGGCAAATACGCGGTCGCGGGTCATGATCACCAGCGAAAACGCGCCTTCAATGCGGCGCAACGCGTCACACACGGCTTCCGGCAACGTCTGCTCTTTGGATTGCGCGATCAGATGCACGATCACTTCGGTGTCACTGGTGGTCTGGAAAATCGATCCCTGCGCTTCCAGGCGCGAGCGAATTTCATTGGCGTTGACCAGGTTGCCGTTGTGGGCCAGCGCGATCATGCCTTTGTTGCAGTCCACCATGATGGGCTGCGCGTTGAGCACGGCAGAATCGCCAGTCGTCGAGTAACGCGTATGGCCAATAGCAATGGCGCCGGGAAGTTTGGCCAGAACGTCTTCCGTAAAGATCTCGGCGACTTCACCCATGGCTTTGTGCATATGGAGCCGTCCGCCGTCGGACGAGACTATGCCCGCCGACTCCTGTCCGCGATGCTGCAACTGGTGCAGACCAAGGTAGGCAAGCGTGGACGCTTCAGCGTGCGTGTGGACTGCCACCACGCCGCATTCGTCTTTAAATTTGTCGCTGCGCTCCGTGACTATAATGCTGTCGCTGCGCTCCAAACCGCTCAGGTTCATTGCTCCTCCTGGAAATCGTCTAGCACTTGCTGCAAGCCGCCCGGCGCGCTAGTCGGCCTCGCGGCTCACTCAAAATCCTTTTGGGCGCTCATACTTCGAAAACGCCACCACACACCAAAATCTAAAACCCTGTCATCCTGAGCGAAATCTTTTCAGATCAGTGTCATCAGCGTTCATCAGCGGTAAGCTTTTGCGTTTCTTCCCGCAACGCCCCCACCAGCGCCGATTCCCAAACCTGCTTCAACTCCGACACGGACGCAGCAACGGCAATTTTGCCGTCAACTTTGATCGTAAGTTTTTCAGGAACAGTGCGCCCGATCCGGTCCGCTGTCAGGCCCCATTTTACCGCTGTTTGTTGGATGCTCGCGGCCTTTTTGGAGTCGCAAGTAACCAGTAAGCGACTAGCGTCCTCGCCGAACAGCACAGATTCGGTGCACAATCCATTGGAGTTAAGGTCAATCTCCGCGCCCAGGCTTTCCTTGGCGCCGGCAGGCTTCACAAACCCGCATTCGGCTAGCGCTACGGCCAGTCCACCTTCGGCAATGTCATGTGCGGACTCGATGGCATGCGTGTGGATCAGTTCGCGCACGCATTTCTGCAACGCGACTTCCTGTTTCAGGTCGAGCGCCGGAGGCAATCCCCAGACCGCGCCCAAAATGTCTTTGGCGTATTCCGACGAACCGAATTCAATTTCTTTTTGCGCAGCGTCAACTCTCGCGGCGCCTGCTTGAAGAACCGGCGCGTGCAGAACAAGCACGTCGCGATCCGGCTGGCGGAAATGGAACGTCATCGCGTCGTCCACGTTCTCCAGAATTCCCACGATTCCGACAACCGGCGTAGGATAAATTCCTTCGCCCAGAGTTTCGTTGTATAAGCTCACGTTGCCGCCGGTGATCGGCGTT
>JANXPR010000282.1 GCA_025357215.1 Acidobacteriaceae bacterium
CGCGCCGCATGCAGGCAGCGCTCACCAAGGTCGGCGCCGAACTGGGCCGCGAATATGACATGGTGATCGGCAGCAAGCAGATGAAGACCACGGCCAAGATCACGTCGGTAAACCCGGCGAAGCCGTCACAAGTGGTGGGCGTGTTCCAGAGCGCCGGCAAAGAGCATGTTGAGCCCGCGGTGCAGGCCGCGTTGGCGGCGCTGGAAACCTGGAAGCGGACGTCCGCGGAACACCGCGCTGCCATGATTCATGCCGTGGCCACGATCCTGCGCGAGCGCAAGTTCGAATTTGCCGCGTGGATGGTCTATGAAGTAGGCAAGAACTGGGCGGAAGCTGACGCTGACATCGCCGAGACCATCGACTTCGCCGAATTCTACGCTCGCGAAGCGCTGCGCCTGGCGCAGTCCAAGACTCCTGTCACCATGCCCGGAGAAGACGATCGCCTGAGCTACATTCCGTTGGGCGTGGGCGCGGTGATTCCGCCGTGGAATTTTCCGTGCGCGATTATGGCCGGGATGACCATGGCGTCCATTGTTACCGGCAATACGGTGGTGCTCAAGCCTTCGCATGATTCTCCGGCCATTGCCGCCAAGTTCTTTGAGGTCCTTCAGGAAGTGGGCATTCCGGATGGCGTGGTGAACTTCTGCCCCGGCTCGGGATCGAGCTTTGGCGCTGGTCTGGTGGAACACACACAGGTCCGCTTCATCGCCTTCACTGGCTCAAAAGAAGTTGGGCTGGACATCAATCAGCGTGCGGCCACGCCGCGTCCCGGACAGAAGTGGATCAAACGCACCGTTCTGGAAATGGGCGGAAAAGATTCCATCATCGTGGCCGACGATGCCAACATGGATTCTGCCGTTGAAGGCACTGCGCAAGCGGCATTTGGATTCCAGGGACAGAAATGCTCCGCATGTTCGCGCGTGATTGTGGACGAAAAGATTTACAACCTGTTCATCGAAAGGTTGAAGGAACGCGTAAACAAGATTGCCATCGGCGATCCGGTGGAAAACAAAGCGATGGGACCCGTAGTAAGCCAGGGCGCTTACAAGAGCATTTTGGAATACATTGAGGTCGGCAAGAAGGAAGGCCGCGTGATCAACGGCGGCGGACCGGCCAAGGAAGCCGGCGAAGGCTATTTCATTCAACCCACTGTGATCGCGGACATTGATCCCATGGCCCGCATCTCCCAGGAAGAAATCTTTGGACCCGTACTGGCGGTGATCAAGGCGCGCAACTATGACCACGCGTTGGAGATTGCAAACAACACGGAGTTCGGCCTTACGGGCGCCGTGTACTCGACCTCGCGAGAAAAACTGGAGCGCGCGCGGCATGAGTTCCACGTAGGTAACCTGTACCTGAACCGCAAGTGCACAGGAGCCATGGTGGGCGCGCACCCGTTTGGCGGATTCAACATGTCCGGTACAGATTCCAAGGCCGGCGGTCCGGATTACCTGCTGCTCTTTACCCAAGCCAAGTCCGTGGCGGAAAAGATTGGGGACGCGGGTCCGGTCCCGAAGTCGGCGAACGACTAGTTTTGCGTCGGCGAAACTTTCAGCCGGGGTTGCTTTCGCAGCTCCGGCCGTTTTCTTTCTTGACGGCAGGCAGCCAATGGGCGCGTTTTGGAATCTCACTCCGCATCGGCAAAGGGGCAAAGGCCGTACCCGACGCCAGCTGCATTACCCGTGGCGCCGGGTAGTTCTGAGCAGCGAAGTCTGCCTGAGCCTTGCGGCATTTATTTGACTTACGGCTTACCGCTGCCGCAGAATAAGGCAGCTTGAAATCAGCCCGGGTGCGTGTCCGCAACCAGGACATGAGTTCGGTCCCCAATTTCCGGGTAACTCTTGAAAGAAAGCGCCCCGCTGAAGAGCGCGCAAGCGTTAAAGGACACCCACATTATGGCCAGGATCCTTTGCGTCGACGATGAACCACACGTTGTGACCTTGAAGTGTGCCATCCTTGAGCAAGCCGGACACACGGTTACCGCCGCCACATCCGCCCATGAGGCGATGGAAAAACTCAAAAACAATGTTTATGACGCGGTAGTCACGGACTGGCGTCTGGGTGATGCCAACGGACGCGCCGTGGTGCAAGCCGCCAAAAGCAACAGCAGCATGCCGGTGGTGGTGGTATCTGGATTTGTCGCGGAAGCGTTTCAGGCTGCGGAACCGCTGGCAGACCTGTATCTGGAAAAGCCGGTGAACCCGGAAGAGCTGGTCACCATTGTCAACGAACTGCTGAAGAGCAGCGAAAGAGCCGCCCCAAGATAAAAGAGCGGCTCCAAGATAAAAGAAGCCGCTCCGGATATTCCTCACAAATTGTTTTATTACTGACTAGCGCTGACCGCCAGCGGCTGCCGCCACGGACGTGGCTGCTGCTTCCGCCAGGATCCGGTGATGGATGGTAAACAGCGCCAGTTCCAACCGGTCAGACACGCCAATCTTGTCATAAACGTTGCGCAGGTAATTCTTGATGACCTGTTCGGTCGTCCCGAGCTGGGAAGCGATCTCCTTATTCTTATAGCCCTGCACAATCAATGCAACGATCTTTAGTTCCTTGGCGGTAAGGCGGTCGCGGACGCGCGCGCCTACCAGATCGTTTTCGGCGGTTTCCTTGCTTTCCTGCGTGTCCTGCACCCAGGTTTCGCCCTTGCTCACCTTGCGGACGCATTGCACCAGCGATTCGCCGCTCACGTTGCGGTAGATCACGCCGTGGACGCCGTTGCTCAGGTAATGGCGGGAATCCTGCCCGGTATCGGCAATGATGACCAGCTTGGTTTTGAACTTGCGTGCGGTTTCCACCACGGTAGGAAGACTGGTATGGATGTCAGCGCCAAAAATCATCACGGTGGCGTGGAATTTCTCCAGCGCCATCATCATCTTCTCCGTGTTTTCCGCTTGCGCGACAATACGCAGATCGTCTTCAACCGCCAGCACCTTTGCCGCGCCGGTGCGGAAAATCGCCTGGTTATCGGCCAAAATGATCTTCAGCATTTACTTGGTTCCTTTGCCTTTGCGGATGAATTTGTATTCGTCAATCACGCACGCCACGCCGCTCTTTTTCTTCTTTTTGCCGGCAGAAGCCGCGGTCTCGGCATCCTTGCGCACAACGCGTCCGGAGCAGCGGACTTCAACGTCACCGGGAGTGCCCAGCACGCCGGCTGGGAGAGTGATGTCAAATTCAATCGGGGAACCCACGTTCAAATCGACGTCGGCCATGATGTAGACGCCGGCGCCACTCATGTCCACCGTGGTCCCTTTGTCATCGCCATCTTTTCCGTGGATACGGATCGGCAGTTCTAGCGGAAATCTTTTCCCTGTCCTGGCTTCTGACATTTGCCTCCTCGGCGAAAGCCTTTTGCCCCGCGCACACCAAGGGCCCTTCTGAATTTATGGAGAAGATCGAATGAAGGTTTATATCACGAAATAATAACGCCGGACAGGCCATTCACCTAATTAAGCAACAGCTAAGGAAAGGCCGTACATGATTGTAAGGCATTCAAAATGAATTGTCTTCTCACCCGCTGTTTATGCCCTCGTTTAAGGGATTGGCCAGCGGGAATCTAGGGTGTTTGCCGTGGTAGTCGCGACGTCTTTTAAAGGGCAATAAGCTTGGCCGGCGAGCGAAATGGCCGTACGGACAAAGTCCTTACCAGCCGCCGGTACCACCGCCGCCAAAGCCGCCGCCGGAAAAACCTCCGCCACCGGACCCGCCGCTCCAGCCAGACGAACTTGAACTGGACCGAGGCGCCGCCACAAAGGCCGCGCTGGTGGTCTGGGACATAGTGCCCAGGCTGTTCACGAAATAGATGCTATTGAACGTGTTGATACCGCCATCGCCTTGATACCAGTTCGGCGGGTTTTGGATGATGCCTTCAAACGCCTTGGCCCAGC
>JANXPR010000318.1 GCA_025357215.1 Acidobacteriaceae bacterium
GCATTGAACGCATTCTCACGGCGGCCATCGAACAGAATAATGACGAGAACGGATTCTGGTTGCCGCGCTCCATCGCGCCGTTTGATGTCGTCGTCACGCCCACCAACGTTGCGGAAGCTGGCCTGCTGGGCACCGCGCAGGAGATTGCCGGCAAGCTGGAAGCTTCCGGCTTTGACGTTCTGCTGGACGATCGCGACGAGCGTCCTGGCGTGAAGTTCAAGGACGCTGATCTAGTGGGAATACCTTATCGCATCAATGTTGGCAAGAAGGTTACGGAAGGGAAAGTTGAACTGGTTACCCGCTCGACACGCCAATCCGCCGATGCTAACATCAGCGGCATTGAAACCCAATTTAAGCAATTAGTTCAATCGTCGTAACCTGACGCGGGGCGGGTACCGTAACAATGGGAAAACTAAAAGCACTGATCGGGATCGCGGTGGTAGCGGCTCTGTTCTACTACTCCTGGAACCTGATTCCGTTGATGTTCAACAACTACCAGTTTCAGGATGCTCTGGATGATATTTGCCGCCACGTGAGTTACACCGCTCAAGGCGACGACGACATCAAGAAGATGGTGGTGGACAAGGCCAAGACCTTGGACATCCTCATCAAGGAAGACCAGGTCACCGTTTCTCGTGGCTCAACGGGACTAGGTATTACGGTTCATTACCATGTCCACATGGACTTGCTGATCAAACCGTATGATTCGGATGTGACTGCCAATTCGCTGAACAAACGGATATAATCACCAGGTAAGATAAAATTTTCCTCAGCACCAGCAGGAACGCTCTGGCCCGCCATGAGTCTGAGAGAATCGAGTGGCGATTCCGCTGACTTAGAACATGGCAATTAAAATCAAATTCCCTCGCATCCAAGGCTTCCGTGGCAGCCTGAAGAACCCGTTCGTCCGGGCAGGTCTGCTGATTTTCCTCACCGTTGGTGTTTTGTTATTTGGCACCTTCTCGTATTACTACGTTAAATACCAGAAGATTGTCGGCGACCGCATGAAAGGCCAGATCTTTGCCAACACGGCAAAGATTTACGCTCAGCCGCGTGCCGTCCGGATAGGCCAAAAGGCTGATCCCAAGGAGATTGCGGCGTACTTACGCCATGCGGGTTACAGTGAATCTGCTGAAGCCAACAAGTCCAAGTTTGGGATCTACCATCAGTATCCTGGCGGGATAGAAATCCGTCCCGGGCAGGAATCGTTTTATAACGCTGAGGGCGCGGTGATCCGCGTTACCAACGGGCGCGTGGACCGGATCTCCTCCTCTGCGGATTCCAACGACAGTCTTTCCGCCTACGAGCTTGAACCGCAGCTGGTCACCGGATTGTTTGACAGCCAGGCGCGCGCGAAACGTCGTCTCGTCCGTTATGAAGATATTCCGGACATCATGGTCAAAGCCGTTACCGCCATTGAGGACCGCCGTTTCTTCCATCATGGCGGCGTGAATTACTGGCGCTTGATGAAAGCCGCGCTCATTGACTTGAAGGAAGGTGGCAATCGTCAGGGCGGTTCGACCATTACCATGCAGGTGGCCCGCGGATTCTTCCTGAGTCCGGAAAAGCGTTTGAAGCGCAAGATGATTGAGATCATCATCTCGATCGAATTGGAGCAGCGCTTCTCCAAGCAACAAATCTTTGAGCTTTACGCCAACCAAGTGGATATGGGCCAGCGCGGTTCCTTCACCATCACCGGGTTTGGCGAAGCCGCGCAAGCTTACTTCGGTAAAGACCTGAAAGACATTACCCTGCCGGAAGCCGCACTGCTTGCCGGCTTGGTTCAACGGCCCAGCTATCTTTCGCCTTACCGCCATGCGGATCGCGCTACTGAACGCCGCAATCTGGTGCTGGAATCCATGGTTGAAACCGGGGACATCACGCGTGACCAGGCAGACGCCGGCAAAGCCACGCCACTCAAACTCGCGCCACAAAACGTGGAAGCCAGTGACGCGCCGTATTTCGTGGACATGATCCGCGAACAGCTCACCGCCAAGTATGGCGACGAACTCAATGCCGGTGGCTATCGCATTTACACCACCATCGATCCTTCACTCCAGCGCGCCGCCGCGGAAGCCGTGTCCGTGGGCATCACGGAAGTCGATAAGCAGATCAACGCGCTGCGCACCAAGCGCGTGAAGGTCGGCAAGAAATTTGAAACCAAGCTCACGCCCGGACCCACCGCACAAGTTGCGTTGATCGCGGTTGATCCCCACACCGGCGAGGTACTCGCGCTCGTCGGCGGACGCAACTATGGCCTCAGCCAGTTGAACCACGCTATCGCCAAGCGTCCAACCGGCTCCATCTTCAAGCCGTTTGTTTACGCTACCGCCGTCAACAACGCCATCACCAATGATCAGCCGGTATTCACGCCGGCAACATTGGTTGACGATTCTCCCACAGCCTTCATCAACGGAGAAGACGTTTACACACCGCGCAATTACCAGGAACGGTATTGGGGCAAGGTGACGGCCCAGTTCGCCTTGGCGCACTCGCTGAACAATGCCACCGTAAAAGTTGCCGAGATGGTGGGCTATGACAAGGTCGCCAACTTGGCTCGCAATGCCGGAATTTCGTCCGTAAAAGCCACACCGGCCATGGCGCTTGGATCGTATGACGCCACGCCCATGGAAATGGCCGCGGCCTATACCGTCTTCACCAACGGCGGTCAGCGCGTTACGCCCGGACTGCTTAAGTCCGTGCGCGACCCCAATGGTGACGTGATTGATAACTTCCAGTCGCAGCGGACGCAGGTGCTTGATCCGCGTGTCTCCTCGGTGATTACCACCATGTTGGAGAACGTGATCAATACCGGCACGGCCGCCAACGTCCGTGTGCGCGGCTTCAACTCTCCGGCCGCCGGCAAAACGGGTAGCTCGCATGACGCCTGGTTCGCCGGGTATACCTCCAACCTGCTGTGCATTGTTTGGGTCGGTTATGACGATTACAGTGACATCAAGCTGAGTGGCGCGGCCCTGGCCCTGCCCGTCTGGACTGAGTTCATGAAACGGGCGGTCAATTTGCCGGAATATTCTGATGTCCGGCCATTTACGCCGTCTCAGGGCGTGGTCCAGCTCGTTTTGGATAAGGCCACCAACCAGATTGCCACTCCTGCCTGCCCAGACGACTACAGCACCGCCTTCATTGAAGGTACCCAGCCCACCCAAACCTGCGAACAGACGGCCGCCGACCATGGAAATTTTTTCCAAAGAATCCTGGGAATAGACCCCAAACCGGCTTCTCCGGCGTCTAATAGCAGTAACGGGGCCGGTCCCCTCGCGGGCCAGCCCAACCGTGCGTCTCAGAGTTCCGCATCAGTACCTGCGGGAAACAATAGTCCCAACGGGGCAGGCTCTGACAATCCTGGTGCAGGCAAGGGAAAGAAACCTGGCTTTTGGGGACGCGTATTTGGGGGTTCCAAAGCCGATAATAAGGCGGATAATAAGCAGAACAATGCTGCATCCGGCCAGGGACAGGATCAAGCCCCGGGCCATCCGCCACGGTGAACTAGAGGGGGTAAAACCATGGGTCGCTTCAGCCGTCTGATCAGCTGTTTCTTCTTACTCGTGTTTGCTCTTCCGCTGCTTGCGCAACCGTCTGAAGTCCGGACTGTGCCGTCGCCCATGCGGATCGCGCCTCCTTCTGACACCGCTACGGCCCCGGAACTTGAGGGCGAAGGCGACAACCTCCGGGCCCAAAAGTTCTACCTCGACTCTATTGACTACTACCGTGCGGCGCTGAAGAAGTCCGATACCGCCATTCTTCACAACAAGGCCGGAATCTCTTATCTCCAGCTTCAGCGCAGTAAAGAAGCCAAGAAGGAATTTCAAGACGCCATCAAGCTCGACCACAATTATCCTGAGGCGTTCAACAATCTCGGCGTATTGCAATACAAGAACCAGAAATATGGTTCGGCCATCAAGGAATACAACCGTGCTTTGAAAATGGCGGAAACCAATGCCAGCTTCCATAGCAACCTGGGCACCGCCTATTTCGCCAACAAGGACTACGAGAAAGCCACGCGCGAATTCTCTCGCGCCTTGGATCTCGATCCCGCGATTTTCGAGAACCATCCGTCCGCCGGCGTGGCCGCCCGCCTGGTCTCGTCCAACGATCTCGGACGCTTCCACTACGTCATGGCCCAGATGTACGGCCAGAAAGGCGACGTGGAAAAATGCCGCTACTACCTGAGCAAAGCCAACGAAGACGGCTACTCCGTCCGCGACGCGCTGCGTGACAGCGTCTTCGCCGACATGCGCAAGGACCCCAGCTTCGTATCGTTCGTCCGTTCCCTCAAGACTCCGCCTTCGGACAACAACTAGCCCTTGGGCAGCACATAACAACCAGAATCGTGTGGCACAGCTACTGGGGTCCCCGACGCGCGCTTCGCGTGACGGGGCACAGCCGCCCCCGGCTGTGCTTTTCTTACCCCGAGCGCGACGAGAGATCGCTATTAGAGCCTGTGAAGCGTGGGTGCGGACGTCGCGAAGATTGTGTGGCACAGGCACTCTTGCCTGTGTGCTCTTCTGGCGTTGTGCGCCGCGACAATCCCGTTACGTTTCTTCCGTATTGTCTATCCCTGTCATGGCTGAGCAAGTCCGTGTCCCGCGCAGCGGGATGAGGACGCGTCGAAGCATCCCGGGAATGTTTGCTCCACCATGCTGATTCAGGGAGTTCTCACCAGAACCGTGTGGTACAGCCGCCCGGGGTCCCCGACGCGCGCTTCGCGTGACGG
Organism: Acidobacteriaceae bacterium; assembly: GCA_025357215.1. GTDB lineage: Bacteria > Acidobacteriota > Terriglobia > Terriglobales > Acidobacteriaceae > Angelobacter. Next base: position 4,736 of record JANXPR010000318.1, read on the forward strand.
GGTGGAGGCGCCCCCGGCTGTGCTTTTCTTGTTCCGATCAGTGTCATCAGCGTTGATCAGCGGTAGGGTTTTCTGGCCAATTGCTAATTGCTAATTGCCAATTGCTATTTGCTCTTACTTCACACTCGTCCGCGCATGAATGTACGCGTCAATCACTTTCTCCAATGTACCTTGCGCTTCCAGAATAAACTCCACAGCATCGCGACCGGCGCCGCGCCCTCCAGCAGAAGGCGTGTGGTAATGCGCCATGGCTTTCACCTGCGGACGGGCATTCGCCACCGCCATGGCCAACCCGCACCGCTGCATGATCGGCAGGTCGATCACGTCATCGCCCAGGTACGCGATCTGTTCTTCGCGATAGCCGTTTTCCGCCATGATCTTGTCCAGAATCGCGGACTTGTTGTCCGCGCCCTGAAAAAGAAAATCAATCTTCAGATCGCGTGCCCGGATCGCTACCGTCTCGGAAATACGTTTGGTCACCATCCCGGTCTTCAATCCGCCCAGCCTCGCCAGCGAAATCGAAGTCCCGTCATGCGCATGGAAGCCCTTGGCTTCAATCATGTTCTGGCTGACGATGCCGAACCCCGGCGCGTCGCCATGCTGTTCGCGATATTTGTCCGTCTCCCGACCCGCCGCCGGAGCAGGGAAGAACCACAGCGTGCCGTCGGTAAGCACTCCGTCCACGTCAAACAGGATCAATTTGATTTTCTTCGCGCGTTCTAGTGTATCCGTCATTAAAGCCAGCCCTTAGCTCTTAGTATTTAGCTCTTTGCCTTTGGATATTAACTTAGGAATTGATCTCCTGATCAGTTGAGGCTCAAAATCTCGATACGCAGTTAACCAAGATAAAAAAGACCCATCGTAAGAACGAGAATCTCGACTGGACGCGTGCTCCAAGCGCCGTAGGCGCGACAGAGGTTAGCCCACCTCTGAGGCGAGCGAACGCGAAGCCGTAAGGGTGGGTAGGCTGCAGAATAGATTTGAGCCCCGTAGGGGCGGCACAAAACGTCCTCCGCCGCACCTTTAGCCCAAACTCCCATCGCCTCGTTACAAAGCTAAAGGCTAAGAGCTAATAGCTAACGGCTGCTTTTAAACCATCTGCGTTCCCCACAAATCATGCAGATGGATAATCCCTTCCACTTTCCCTTGCGCGTCCGTCACCACCAGGGACGTAATCTTTTTCGTCTCCATGATGTTCAACGCCGTCATGGCAAATTCCTCGGGGAGAATCGTTTTAGGATTCGCCGTCAGGCACTCGCCGGCAGTCAGGTTCAAAATGTCTTTTCGTTTTTCCAGCAGGCGCCGCAAATCGCCATCGCTGATCACGCCCAGCAATTTCCCGGCTTCCACCACGGTAGTAATGCCCAGCCCCTTGCGCGACATTTCATAGATCACGTCCGGCATCTTGGTGCCGCGCTCCACTTTCGGGATCGCGTCGCCGGCATGCATCAGTTGCGAAACCCGCGCCAGCTTTTTGCCCAGCTTGCCGCCGGGATGCAGGTTGGCAAAATCCTCTTCCTTGAATCCGCGTTTTTCCGCCAGTGCCAGCGCCAGCGCATCGCCCAGCGCCAGCATTGCTGTAGTCGAAGCCGACGGCGCCAGTCCCATCGGGCACGCCTCTTTGTCAATCGAACAATCCAGCGCCACGTCCGCCGCTTGCGCCAGCGTGGACTTCTTGTTGGAATTTGCGGGGTAGAGCTTGTCGCCGGTAATGGTCAGCAGCGTAACGCCGGTCCGGCGGATGGTCGCCAGCAATTGCAGAATCTCTTCCGTCTCCCCGCTGAAGGAGAGAGCCAGCGCCACATCGCCTTTCACCACCATGCCCAGGTCGCCGTGAATGGCTTCTGCCGGATGCATGTACAGCGCCGGTGTTCCCGTGGAATTCAACGTGGCGGCGATCTTGCGGGCAATGATGCCGCTCTTGCCCATGCCCGTGACCACCACGCGGCCCGTGCACGAATGCATGCGGTCAACGGCGCGATCAAAATCCTGTGCCATCGGACCCTCAATGCGTTCGGCGAGCGCCCGCAGTGCTTCCGCTTCAATGCGGACGACATTGGAACCAGTATTTTTCACCGGAAACAATACTAGCAGACGGGATTTCCACGGCTATGAATACCCGTGTCGCCGATAAGATTGACGTGTGGAGCGGAGACGCTCTCTCCCGACTACGTTACCCTTTACCCCTGTCATCCTGAGCGGAGCACGAGCGAATGCGAGGGCGCAGTCGAAGGACCCCTGTATCTTGTGTTCAACCGATTTCGCGTCAGGGAGTTCTCACGAGAATCGTGTGGCACAGCCGCCGGGGTCCCCGACGCGCGCTTCGCATGGCGCGGGAGCCGCCCTCGCCTGTGCTTCGGATTCCGAGCGAAGCGAGAGATCCCTGTAGGAATGTAGGATGCGATCGTCGTAGCAATAGCACGATCCGATCGCCAGCCGAGCCTCCCAACCCCCTGTCATCCTGTCTATAACAACGACGACGGTGTCAAGGGCAAACGAGGGCATCGACGCTACAGGTTTTAAAGAAGCGCCATTTCGCTCTCGCGGAAAATGTTTTTGTTGCTGTTGCATAAAACCAAGACTCGCGTTTTT
>JANXPR010000326.1 GCA_025357215.1 Acidobacteriaceae bacterium
GGGCGCACGTCGCGGCTCTATCGCTCACTGGTACGCGACAAGAAGATCGCGGCGTTCTCCGCCGGTTTCTCCGGCCTGCCCGGAACAAAATATCCCGGACTGTTTAGCTTTTTCGCTGTCCCGCTACCGGGACATTCGCCACAGGAAATGCAGGCTGCTATCCGCGAACAGATTGAACGCCTCAAGAATGAGGATGTAACCGACGAAGAACTTCAGATGGTCAAGACGCGCGCCAAGGCCAACCTGTTGCGCCAGCTCGCCAACAACCAGGGGCTGGCCATCCAACTGGCGGAAAGCCAGCTGCGGTACGGAGACTGGCGCGAGCTGTTCCGCGGCGTTGACAAGCTGGACAAAGTCACCAAGGAAGATATTCGCCGCGTGTCCAGCAAAGTATTTGTGGAAGGCAACCGCACCGTGGCCATGATTGAAAATGAGTCCGCCAAGCCCAAGGCCGCAGCGTCTGCCGCGCCCGATAAAAAAGACGAAAAGCAAAAGGAGTCACACTAATGTCTGCCAACAAAATACTCCGTCGTCAGTCGATTCCTCTTTTTGCTTCAGTCGTCTTTGCGACTGCGCTCTTTGCGCAAACGGCCCCGCCGTCCAAACCTAAGGCTCCGGCCGCTTCACCTGCTGGCGAACAACAGGACCTGGCTGCCCAGGACCTCAAGGCCATCAAGAAACTGCCGCTGCCGCCGTTTAAGCCGCAGCAACCTAAGCGCGTTCAACTCGCCAACGGGATGGTGATATTCCTTCAGGAAGATCACGAGCTGCCGCTGATGGAAGCTGATGCAACGATCCGCGGTGGCAGCAAGAGTGAGCCGGAAGACAAAGCAGGCTTGGTTTCCATTTTTGGCGAATCATGGCGTACCGGCGGCAGTAAAAGCAAGACCGGTGACCAGCTGGATGACATGCTGGAACAGCGCGCAGCGAAGCTCGAAACCAGTGGCGCTCAGCTGGCCACATTTGCGTCCTTTTCCTGCCTGAAGGGCGATTTCGATTTTGTCCTCGGGCTCTTCAACGATCTTCTCCGCAACCCTGAGTTCCGTCAGGAAAAAATTGATCTTGCCAAGGACCAGGAAAAGACCGGCATCTCCCGCCGCAATGACGGGCTGGGTCAGATCGCCGGCCGCGAAGCCGCCAAGATCGGTTACGGCGCGCACAGTCCGTACGCGCGCGTTCCGGAATATTCCACCGTGGATAGCATCACCCGCCAGGACCTGCTCGCTTGGCACGCCGCTCACGTGCAGCCCAACAACATCATTCTTTCCATTACCGGGGATTTCGACTCCGCTGCCATGGAAGCCAAACTGCGTGGCGTTTTTGACGACTGGACGAAAGGCCCGGACTTCACCGCACCCGCCGTGCCCATCACGCCGCCGCAACCGGGAATTTATTTCGTCGCCAAGGACGATGTGAACCAGAGTGAGATTCGTTTCATCGCGCCTGGCATCCGGCGTGACGATCCTGACTTTTACGCCGTGCAAGTGATGAACCATATACTGAGCGGTGGTTTCGCTTCGCGCTTGTTTTCCAACCTGCGCACCAAGGCCGGCCTGGCCTATGCGGTTGGCGGATCGGTGCAGGCCCCGTTCGATCATCCCGGTCTAACGATTTTGCAGATCGGCACCAAGAGCGGTACCACAGCCAAGGCCGTGGAAGGTCTCTATAACGAAATCGACAAGATGCATACCGAGCCGGCCACCGCCACGGAGTTGCAACGTGCTAAAGACGCCATGTTGAATTCTTTCGTCTTTGAGTATGACTCCCGCGCCAAGGTAAACAACTTCCGCGCCAACTTGGAATTCCACCACTACCCCGTGGATTTCCTGGAACGCTACCAGAAGGGAATTGAGGGCGTGACGGCGGCGGAAGTCGAGCGCGTGGCCAGGAAATATCTTGATCGCAACAAGTTCGCAGTCCTCGTCGTGGGCAAAGCCGGGGACTTTGACAAGCCGCTCAGCACGTTCGGCAAAGTCACCAACGTGGACATCACCATTCCCCAGCCTGGAGAGAAGCCCGGTGACAAGCCGGGCGCCGGGGCGGCCACACCCACAACCAGCACGCCTGAGGGCAAAGCACTGTTGGCTAAAGCCCTTGACGGTATGGGCGGCGCGGCCAAGCTCAACGCTATCAAAACTTTCCGGCGCAAAGCCGCGCTTACTCTTCAGGCGCAGGGCGGTATGACTCTTGATGTGGAATAGACCCACTCGGGCGACGACCACGTCCAACTCAAGATCAACACGCCCCAGGGCGAGATGATCATCGTGGCCACGCCACAAACTGGTTTCATGTCCATGGCTGCCATGGGCGGACCGCGTGATCTGCCGGCGTCCCAGAAAGAAGATACGCTCAAGGGAATGCGGCGCGAATTCTGGTATGTCTCCCAGCATGCCGCTGACCCGCAGTTCTTTTTCGTTGCCGGCGGAAAAGAAAAAGTGGGTGACGTGGACGCGTCCATACTCGACATCTTCCATGGCGCCGAGCAACTGCGCTGGTTCATCGACGAAAAGGCCGGACGCATTCTCCAGGAACAGCACCAGGGCAACACGCCAACCGGCCCCGCTACTCAGGTGGTCGTTTATTCCGAATGGAAAACCGTCGACGGCATCAGCCTGCCGTTCCATGAAGAAGTCACTGCCAACGGCAAAGGCACATCCAGCGTGGCCGTCAGCGGCGCGGAAATCAACCCAGCGGTGGATCCCAGGATTTTCGAGAAACCGCAGCAGTAGAAAAACTTACCGCGGATTTTCGCGGATGTGCTCGGATGAAACGCGGAACGCGGATGATGCACACTCGTCATCCGCGCCAATCCGCGTTGATCCGCGGTAAAATCTCTCTAGCTCCCCACAAACCTTGCGTACAAACTCCGCGCTACCGCCGTGTCGCTTGTCCCTTTGATGATCGCTCGGCCATCGGGGAACAGCGTCATCTCATACGGATCGCGACGGAATTTCAAAACATATTCGTTATGTTTCACCTGGCCGAGCGGTTCCAGGCGCGAACAAATCTCCGCAAAGTCCACCGGACGGTGCCGCTCGTGAATCTGTACCGCATCGCGTCCGCATAATGTTGCTGGTGCGCGACGTTCGCCCGTCAGGTGACGGAACTCATGCTTGTCGCATACCAGGCACCCTTTTTTCGGACGCGCCGTGGCCATCTCGGCCCGGTCATTGCTCCACACGTCGAACGAAAGTAAGCTGCGCCGCATTTTGTCCTGTGCGCCGACAAAAAACTTCATCGCTTCCGTCGCTTCGATCGACGCCACCATGTTCACCGCGCTGTTCAGGATCCCGGCGGTGTCGCAGGTTTCCATCGGCCCTTCCGGCGGAGCAGGGAACACGCACGCCAGGCAAGCGGTTTCTCCCGGCAGGATGTTCATGGTCACGCCGTACGCTGCCACCGCCGCGGCGTAAATCCACGGACGCCTGTTCTTTACCGCGTAGTCATTAATAAGGTAGCGGGTTTCAAAGTTATCGGTGGCATCCAGGATCAGGTCCGCCGTGCCCAGCAGGCGGCCAACATTTTCCGGCGTCAGGTCGGCAACTTCCGCTTTGATCTCCACCTCTGAGTTAAATGCCGTCAATTTGCGTACAGCGGCTACGGCTTTGGGTAAAGATTCGGCGGCGTCGCTTTCGTCAAAAAGCGTTTGCCGATGCAGGTTGCTGGGCTCTACGTAATCGCGGTCAATAATCAGTACATGACCCACGCCGGCCCGCACCAGCAGGCTGGAAACGCAGGTTCCGGTGGCGCCACAGCCTACAATCGCTACCCGCGCCTGGGCCAGGCGTTTCTGGCCCGCGGCTCCGATTCCCGGAAAAAGCACCTGCCGCGAATATCGATCTTCAAATCGCATGCACTATTATTATAGGTGGTTAAGGTCATAGGACTTTGGGCATGCCCCAAGCGAGCAGTTTCTCCACTGATCTTGGGTCCGGGTACAACAAAGCGGGAAGCTGCTGCCATCAGAAGTAAGCAAGACCTGCAATCCATCAAGAGGGACGATTTTTCTTTGCCGCGTATCTTGCCAGCGCACCTGGTGTATGTGCTGTGGCTGGGGGTATGTGCCGGACAACAGTCCGCGCCTGCTCCGCAGCCCGCCTCGCCCGTGGCGGCGCCTGCAGCGACTTCCGCCATTCAGTCAGACGCCGTTAAGCCTGCTGATCTCAACAGCTTCCAGGGGCTGAAAGTCGCCCGCATTGAGATTCACAGTCCCGGCGTCGAGCACCCCGAATGGTTCCTGCCTCTGCTTCCACAAAAAGTTGGGGAGCCGCTGGATAAATATAAGGTCCGCCGTTCGGTGCAGGCTCTTTATGATACCGGACGTTTTGCCGAACTCCAGGTTGAAGCTGAAGCCCAAAAGACGCCCACTGGCGAACAAGTCCTGCTGACGTTTGCCGCCCGCGAAAACTATTTCTTCGGTTCCATCACCGCGGAAGGCGCGCCCTCTCCTCCCACGGACAGCCGTCTGGTCAACGCCAGCAAACTCACTCTGGGTGAGCAGTACACAGAAGACAAAGTGAAGACCGGACTCACCGCGATGCAGCGCAGCCTGCAAGAGAACGGTTACTACCAGGCGGAAATCAAACCGTTTTACGAATGGGCGGCGCGAACGCAACAGGTGTCCATCCATTTTGTTGTCACTCGCGGTAAACCCGCGCACGTGGGCCAGGTCACCGTGGTTGGATCGCCGGGTTATAGCGAAGAAGAACTACGCAACATCGCCAAGCTGCATACCGGAGATTGCGTGACGGCGGCTCGGCTCACCAAGGCTTTGCAGCGGTTGCGCAAACGTTTTCAGAAAAAGCAGCAGTTGGAAGCGCAAGTCACCATGACCCGGCGCGACTATCACGCTGACACCAACGCGCTCGACTACAACTTTGAAATCTCCGGCGGGCCCACGGTGGACGTTCGTGTGGAAGGCGCCAAGATGCGCTCAGGCCTGATCAAGAAATACGTGCCAGTGTATGAGGAAAACGCCGTTGACGACGACCTTCTTCAAGAAGGCGCGCGCAACATCCGCGACTACTTTCAGACGAAAGGCTACTTTGACGTAAAGGCGACTTACACCTTGGAGCAGTCGCCAGACGACAAACGCCGCACCGTGATCTTTAACGTGGACCGCAACGAACGCCACAAATTCGCCGAGCTGGCCATTGAAGGCAATCATTATTTCCACACCGAGGAAATTCGCGAGCGCATGGCCATTCAGCCGGCCGGCGGGTTGCTGGTGCACGGCGTCTTCAGCCAATCGCTCATGGCCCGCGATATTCAGGCTATTGAAAATCTTTATCGCAGCAGCGGTTTTCTTCAGGTCAAGGTCGTGCCCCACGTGCAAAGCAATTTTCAGGGTCAAGCCAGCAACCTCAAGGTCACGCTGGTCGTTCAGGAAGGCCTGCAAACCACCGTCGGAAAGCTCACCATCTCCGGCAACGCCGCGCTTTCTGACGATGAGATTCGCAATCGCATCTCCGCCACTGAAGGCCAGCCCTATTCAGACGCCAGCATTCTCAACGACCAGACTGAAGTCATGGACGCTTACTTCAACCGCGGTTTTTCCAGCGTCCAGTTTGATTACACCACGCAGCCTCAGGTTGAAGATCCCACCAAGATTGACGTGACTTACAAAATCACGGAAGGACCGCAGGTCTTCATCGACCAGGTGCTGATCTCCGGCTTGCATTACACCCGGCCGTTCGTGGTTGAGCGGGAAGTGCGGATTCCTTCCGGCAGTCCGTTGAGCCAGCAGGAAATGTTGAGCGCGCAGCGCCGTCTTTACGATCTTGGAGTCTTTAACGAAGTAAACATGGCGGTGCAGAATCCTGAAGGCCAGGACACGCACAAGAAAGTGAATTTTGAACTGGCTGAAGCCAAGCGTTACACCTTCAGCTACGGTGGCGGCCTGGAAGTTCAAACCGGCCAGCCCACCGGCACCGCCAATCCACAAGGTGACACCGGAGTCAGCCCGCGCGTCTCCTTCGACATCACGCGCCTGAACTTCCGCGGACGAGCGCACACGCTCACGCTCAAAACGCGTTACGGCAATTTGGAAAAGCTGGCCCTGCTGGGCTTTGAAGCGCCGCGCTGGTTTGATTCTGAAAAACTCTCGCTGGCGTTCACCGCTTTTTATGAGCAGACCAATGACGTGCGTACCTTCACCGCCAAGCGCGTGGAAGGCTCGGCGGAAATCAAACAGACCGTGGACAAGGCCACCACGCTGCTCTATCGCTTTATCTACCGCAAGGTAAGCACGGACAATCTCGCCGTGAACATCAACCTCGTGCCTTTGTTCTCGCAGGCCGTGCGCGTGGGCTTGCCGGACTTCAGTTATCTGCGCGACACTCGCGATAATCCCATTGACTCCCACAAAGGCTCTCTCACCGCCGCTGATCTGGGCGTGGCTTCCGGAATCTTTGGTTCGCAGGCCAGCTTCGTCCGGCTGTTGATACAGAACTCAACCTATTATCAGTTTCACAAGCGGCGTTGGGTATTTGCCCGTTCCACGCGTATTGGCATTGAGGAACCGTTTGGCAGCACCAGTGCCGCCATTTTTGCGGCCGGGGCCGTCGTTCCCACCACCACCCATTTCATCCCGCTGCCGGAACGCTTTCTTGCCGGAGGCAGCACCACGCACCGCGGTTTTGGCGTAAATCAGGCCGGACCGCGCGACCTGAGTACCGGCTTCCCGCTCGGTGGCGAGGCCCAGTTCATCAATAATCTGGAACTGCGCACGCCGCCTTTGCCGTTGCCCTTTGTCGGCAACAACCTCAGCGCCGTGGTGTTTCATGATATGGGCAACGTTTTTGCCACCCCGGCCGACATGGTCAACAATATGTATAAGTTCAGCCAGGCCAACCGGGCGTCTTGCCTGGCCACGGCCTCCACGGTCTGCAACTTCAGTTATATGTCCCAGGCCGTGGGTGGCGGGGTACGATATCGTACGCCCATTGGTCCAGTCAGCTTTGATTTAGGCTATAACCTGAATCCGCCGGCTTTCCCCCTGTCCGCGCCCACGCCGCAGCCTTCGCAAACGCTTCGGCGATTGAATTTCTTTTTCAATATTGGACAGACGTTTTAACCGGACCAGAGCTTTTAGATATTTAGTGAATTGCGTTTTAACGAATCGCGTATTAATGACCACTCGCATCTTCCATTTCGCGTTCGCCCTGCTGCTGGCCGCTTCTTGTTCCGCGCAGGTCGTCGATCGCATGGTGGCTGTGGTGAACAAGCGAGTCATCCTGCAAAGTGAGTTGGACCAGGAAGTGCGCGTGCAGTTCATGATGGAGGGCGCTTCTTTGGACAAGCGCACGCCAGACGATACCCTGGCCGCGCTGGACCGTCTGATTGACCGCTCTTTGCTAGACCAGCAGATCCTGACGGCCATGGTTGATCCCACGCCGGAAGAGTTGGCCGAACAAGTCAAAAATATTCGCTCCCAGTTTCCCGGCGCCGCCACGGACGAGGGCTGGAAGTCACTTCTCGATTCCTACCGTCTCACGCAGCAGGATATAGAAGACCACGTGATCGCCCAGGTCCGCATCCTGCGTTTTATTGATCTGCGTTTTCGTGGGCTGGTGCGCGTGGACAAAGCCGCCGTCGGCGCTTACTACCAGGAAAAGTTCCTTCCCGAGTTGCGCAAGCAGGGCCGTCAGGACCAGCCGCTTTCCGCCGTCTCCGGTGAAATTGAAAAACTTCTGGTGGACCAGAACATTAATGAAATGCTGAACAGTTGGCTGCAGGTGCTCCGCTCGCAGGCCCGCATTGAAAAGATGTCGGCTGCCGTCTCCGCCGCGGCCGCGGAAGCCAGCGGAGCCTCACAGTGAGCGCCGCGGACGCCGCACCGCCAAGGGAAAAAACAAAACGCCGCCGGCTTTGGCAGGCCGTCCTCGTCCTGCTCCTCGGTTCTTTCGCTGGCCTCATCATTTACCTGAACAGCGATTCGTTTCGTGAAACCGTTCGCACGCGCGTGGTCGCGGAACTTTCGCGGATGACCGGCGGCAAAGTTGAAATCCAGTCGTTCACCTGGCAGCTTTCGTCGCTGCGCTTCGTCGCCACCGGACTTACTATCCATGGCAGGGAGGCCGCCACCGAGCCTCCTTATTTTCATGCTGACCGCGTGACCGTGGAAATCCAGATTGTCTCGTTTCTCTCGCGCAGCGTTACTCTGAACAAGGTCGTCATTGACCGGCCTGTCGTCCACCTCATTACTTATCCTGACGGTTCCACCAACCAGCCTCCGCACGAAACGGCCGGCCCCGCCGTTCCCACCCCGGAAAAACGTCTGGTAGATCTCCAGGTCCGGCATATTGAGGTGAACAACGGTACGCTTCTTCTCAACGAAGAACAGGTTCCCTTCGAACTGGCTGGCGACCGCGCGTCCCTGGGCATGAGCTACTCGGCGGAAGAAAACGGTTATGACGCCAGGCTTGCCATGTCTTTGCTCTCCGCGCGCTATAGCAAGATGGGCCCGCAACACGGCGCTCTCGATCTGAATGTTCTGCTACGTTCTTCTGAAACCGAAATCAAGTCTCTCAAGCTGTCCACGCCCAGTGGCACGCTTTCCGCGCGGGGAATGCTGCGCAACTACAACAATCCTGAATTACGTTTGCAGTTCACCGCAACGGCGGAGCTGCGTGAAGTGGCGCGTGAATCGCATCTCGCGGAACTCCGAGCCGGACGCGCCACGGCCAAAGGTGGTTTCAGCTACACCAACCGCCGTTATTCCGCGCAGGGTGATCTCTCTCTGCAAGGCGTGGAATGGTATACCCCGGACTTCCATTTCAATGACGCATCGGCGGACTCGCCGTTCTCTTTGACCATGGAGAAGCTCGCGTTTCCCAAAGTGGCCATGAAGATTCTTGGCGGCAGCGCTCAGGGTAATCTCGAAATCGCCAACTGGAACGCTGCCGTCAACAAAAAGCTCCCGCAAAAAGGAACGGCGGCCATTGAAGTTTCCGGACTGCAGCTTGCCCATGTGGCCGCGGCTGTTTCCACGCCGCATCTGCCGCTCGATAAGATCGATCTTGCGGGAAGAGTTTCCGGACAAATCAAGGGCGGCTGGACGGGAGCCCTCGAGAACGCGCTGGCAGAAATCCAACTCTCCGTGGAAGCGCCTCCGGGGCCTGCGCCGCAGCAGGTTCCGGTCACCGCGCAGTTCCGCGCAACCTATCACGGCGATGCGCGTACCCTGGACGTTGCCAACCTCACGCTGGCCACGCGTGCCATACGCGTAAACGCCAGCGGACAATTGGGATCGGAAACAGCACAAGCCAAATTGGTGGCCACGTCAACCGATCTCCACGAAATCAAGCCCGCTCTTGCCGCCCTGAGTCCCGGAACGCGCATCCCCATCCTGCTGGAAGGTCACGCAACTTTCAACGGCACCATCTCCGGCAGGCTGAACGCGCTCACCACGCGGGGCCGTCTTGAACTGGAAAATTTTGATACTGAACTTGCTCCGCTCCAGCTTTCGGCGCTCGGCAACAGCGGGCATCGCCGCATCCACTGGGACTCTCTTTCCGCGGACGCGCTCTATTCCCCCGTCCTTATGAGTTTGCAGCATGGACTGTTGCGTCGCGGCAAAGCGTCTTTGAGTTTTTCCGCCACCGCAGCTCTTCATTCCGGTGTGCTCGATGAAAAAACCAGCCAGGTAAATTTCACTCTCCACGCGCAAGACGTAAATCTGGAAGGCATTCAAGGTCTCGCCGGACTCGACTATCCCGTTTCTGGCCTCGTCAACGCCGACCTCAGCGCCACCGGCACGCCCGCCAATCTGCATGGCAACGGCAGTGTGCAGATGACCAAGATCACCGCGTACGGCGAGCCCTTCAAAAGCTTTCGCAGCCAGGTGCAGGTTGACGGCACGGAACTGCGGCTGACCAACATTGCCCTGGCCCACAACGGAGCCATCGTCACCGGGCAGTTGTCCTACGACTACAACAATCGTAATTTCCGTTTTGATCTCAAGGGCGACAACGTTGAGCTGGCCAGCCTGCAGCGTTTTGAATTTCCGCGCTTCGTCATGGAAGGTACCGTTGGTTTCCATCTGACCGGTTCGGGTACGCAGGAAGCCCCGGTGATCAACGGCCAGGTTGAACTGCGCGACCTCAAGATCAACCACGAAGCCGTGGGCAGCATGAGCATTACCGGAGAGACCAAGGGCTTTGACCTGGTCTTGCACGGACGCTCCCGCTTTGAAAACGCGTCTCTGAATATGGATGGCAGCGTGCAACTGCGCAATGACTATCCCGCGCAGATGACTTTGGAGTTCACGCATCTTGATTTTGATCCGCTTATCCGCGCATATCTCCCCGGCTCGCTCACCGGACACTCTTCCATGGCCGGCTCCATCAGCCTGCGCGGACCCTTGCGTCTTCCCCGTGATCTGGTTGTAACTGGCAATATCCCGCAGCTCTCGGCCAGCCTGGAAAACGTGAAACTACAAAATGACGGTCCTGTTCGTTTCCACATGGAAAACGAAGAAGCCCATCTGGAGCAGTTTCATCTCGTCGGCGAAGGCACCGACATCTCCCTTACCGGAGGCATGCAGGTTGCCGGCGACCGTACGCTCGATCTGCGTACGCGCGGCCGTTTTGATCTCAAGTTGCTTCAAGGCATCAACCCGGACATTCTGGCCAGTGGTCCCGCGCTGATCACAGTGGACATTCACGGCAACGTGGCCCGTCCTCTGCTCTCCGGGAAACTGGAATTGAAGGAAGCGGCGGTTTCGCTTGCTGATCTGCCCAACGGGTTGAGCCACATCAACGGCACTATGGTTTTCGCCCAGGACGGCGCTCATATCGAAAAGCTTACCGCGCGCAGCGGCGGCGGCGAACTGGATGTGAGAGGCTTCCTTGCCTATCGCAGCGGACTGTTCTTTGATCTCACCGCCACCAGCACTGACGTGCGTCTGCGTTACCCGCCCGGCGTCAGCGCTTCCGCCAACGCCCAGCTGCGCTATACCGGTTCCGCCAAAAGCTCGCAGCTCTCCGGAGACGTGGTGGTCACCCGCTTTGGCATGAATCCGCATTTTGATTTTGCTCTGTACCTGGCGCAGAGCAAAAAGGCTCCCGGACTCGCCACCCTGAATCCGTTTCTCGACAACTTGCGGCTTGACGTGCACATCACGTCCACTCCGGAGCTTCGCGTGGAAACTTCTCTGGCCAAGCTCTCTGGCGATCTTGACTTGCATTTGCGCGGCACCGCGGCGCGTCCGTCCCTGCTGGGCCGCGTCAACATCGCTGAAGGCGATATATTCTTCAACGGCACCAAGTATCGTCTGGAGCGCGGTGATATTACTTTCTCCAACCCGGTGACGATCGAGCCCATCGTAAACATTGATATGTCAGCCCGCGTTCAGGATTACGACATCACCATCGGCTTGCACGGTTCCGTCGCCAGTGGCAAGAACCTGAGCATGACGTACCGCTCGGATCCGCCGCTTTCTAACGCGGACATTATTTCTCTGCTAGCCTTTGGCCGCACTCGCGGACAAGACGTCTACAACGCGTCACAAGCCACTGGTTCCGGCACGCAGGCCACCAGCGATGCCGCTACGGCGTCCAACGCGATTCTTGGCCAGGCGCTGAACTCCACTGTGAGTGACCGTGTGCAGCGCCTCTTCGGCGCCAGCCGCGTTAAAATCGATCCCCAGTTTATCGGCACCGGTAACAACCCCAGCGCGCGCGTGACCATTGAACAGACCATCAATAACAACGTCACTCTCACCTACGTCACCAGCCTCACGCAATCGGCTGAAACCGTGATTCAAGTGGAGTATGCTGTTGATAAGAACATTTCGATTGTCGCGGTGCGCGACCAGAACGGTGTGCTGGGTTTTGACGTTCACATCCGCCGCCGCGCCAAATAAAAAGCGGGCATGACTTCCATCGAAAACTCTTCCGGACAAGTTTCCACTACGAATATTGCCGACGCTCAGCTTACGGAAGCCCGCCTCGCCATGGTCGAAACCCAACTCCGCAAGCGCGGAATTTCAGACGCGCGCGTGCTCGCCGCCATGTCCAAAGTACCGCGCCACGAATTTGTCGACGACCGCGACCGCGCTGAAGCCTATGCCGATCATCCCGTGCCGATTGCCGAAGGCCAGACCGCTTCGCAGCCGTATATCATCGCCGCCATGTTGCAGGCTGCGGAGATCAAGCCAGAAGATCGCGTGCTGGAAATCGGCGCCGGCTCCGGATACCAGACTGCGCTACTCTCTGAACTCGCCGCACAGGTCTACGCCGTGGAACGCTACGCCACTCTCGCTGATCAAGCCCGCGCCAAGCTTGCCCTGACGGGCTATACCAACGTCACCATCGTCGTCGCCGATGGGTCTTTGGGATTTCCAGATTCCGCTCCTTATCACGCGATCATCGTTTCCTGCGCCGCCCCCCGCGTCCCTCCAGCGCTACTGGCCCAACTCGCTCCCAACGGACGTCTTGTCATCCCCATAGGCCAGCTTGAAGAACAATCCCTGCAACTTCTGCGCAAATTACCGGACGGCACCGCGTCAGCACGCTTGCTCGAAAGCTGCCGGTTCGTGCCGTTGATCGGAGAGCAGGGATTCAAAAGCAGCAGTTAGAGACTAGCGCTTAGCAGCTGGCTTCGTTGTTCTGCATACAATCAGGTTGTGTGTCCAGGGCGATTTATCAAGACCTACCCGAGGGGGACACCGTTTCGCAGACACTTTTCAACTGATCCACTCTCATCAGATCTCACGACGCCAGTCTGATCAGAGCAGAAAGCCGGCATCTCTGGGTGCAAGGGACGTGCGGTTACCTGGTACGTCATGTTGGGTCTTTGCAGGTCTGTGGCGCGACATCCGCTGATTTCGAAAGCATAACCGTTGTTGCGCCCATTCTTGACCAGTCCTGCACTCACCTCGTCCGAGGCCAACTCCGTAAGCGTACAGGTGTAGCCGAGGTCCGGATGAACTTCTGCGAATTTCATTTCGCCAGCGACTACTGTTCGTACTGTCCAGATGGCGGAATCGACATATCCAAACCGCTGGAAACGGCGAAAGTAGGTCGTTGCGATCCAAGCCAATGCGAGCAACCCCACGCAGGATAGTAGCAAGGCAGGTCTGAGTCTCTTTTTCGCGGGTTTCATTTCTTCCGTCACTTAACGGATACCTCAAGCGCCATTTTACGGCGTGGGTTGGCGCATGATTAACCTAATCACCCTTATCGCTCAAGCTCCCAATCTGCGTTCATCAGCGAAATCTGCGGCAAGCTTTTTCACCCTTCGTTACAATGTCCAGTGGCCCTTTTCTCCAACATCAAAGTCACTCTGGAAATGATCAAGTGGGAGCACTCGATCTTTGCGCTCCCCTTTGCTCTCTGCGGAGCCATGCTGGCCGCCGGAGGCTGGCCAGCCGCGGCGCAGCTTGGCTGGATCGTCCTGTGCATGGTATCGGCGCGTTCCGCCGCCATGGCTTTCAATCGCCTGGCAGACGCGCAGATTGACGCCGCCAATCCTCGTACTGCCACTCGCGCTATTCCCGCCGGCGTGTTGTCACAGAAATTTGTCGGTTTGTTCGTTCTGGTCTCTTGCGGATTGTTTGTCGTCAGCGCCGCGCAACTCAATCGTCTTACGTTGTATCTTTCTCCGGTCGCGCTGGCCGTGATCCTTCTTTATTCCTATACCAAACGATTTACTCGATGGTCGCATCTGGTGCTGGGATTCGCTCTGGGCATCGCTCCCGCCGCTGCCTGGATCGCCGTTCGCGGCTCGCTCGATCCGCGCATCCTCATTCTCACCGCCGCTGTCACGTGTTGGGTCGGCGGGTTTGACGTGCTCTACGCTTGCCAGGACATCGACTTTGATCGCGCCAACGGCCTCAATTCCATCCCGCAATCGTTCGGCGTGAAACGATCGCTAATGTTGGCCCGCGTCTTGCACTTCATCATGCTCGGTCTGTTGGTTGCGCTTGTAGTCCTATTCGGCTTAGGCAAGATCGCGCTTATCGGCGTGGCCGCCGTTGCCATACTCCTTCTCTACGAACATTCGCTGGTCTCCGCCGACGACCTCAGCAAACTCAACGCGGCGTTCTTTACGATGAACGGAGTCATCGCCGTAGTTTTCTTTGTCTTCGTGGCCGCCGACCTGCTTTTTAAAAAATTCCACTAAGTGGTTGCTGAAGTTCCCGCGTCCCACCTGCTGGTTTCACCACCGCTGCTTGCTTCTGCGCAAGTTTTCTCGTCTGTATCATTCTTACAAAGGTAGCGCCCCCATTGGTCGCGCCCAAAGTTGTCCCCAAGGTTGCGCCGGACGATAGCTTTCGAATACTGTTAGCTTGCGATCCCGCACCCAAACACTTTTTTATGTTTCGTACCCGCTTGCTTCCCGTCCGCATCTTCGTTCTAGGCCTGTGCCTGGGCCCTGCCTGCCGGTCTTTAAGCCAGAACTCGCAGCCGCCCGGTGTTGACGGGCTGCAAGGTCCGGCTCGCGTGGAAGGTGTGGTGGTCAACGCGCTCACCGGAAAGCCGGTGCCGCGCGCTCTGGTCCATCTATTGGGCGGCCAGAACCATGCCATGCTCAGTGGGCCGCAAGGCGAGTTCACATTTGAAAACGTGCCCACCGGAAGCATGAGTTTTCAGGTGCTAAAGCCCGGGTATATCCAGGAGGGAGCTTCCACCAACCACCCTGTCGCCGCCATTGCCGTCACTGCTGGCGTGAACAAGGCGGTGCTCAAGCTGGTGCCGCAGGGAGTAATCACCGGCCTGGTCACGGACTCTGACGGTGAGCCCATGGAAGGCGTGCAGGTCATGGTTTCGCACGCCGAGATAATCTCCGGCCTCAGGCGCGTCATCCCCGCCGGACGCAATCAGCCCACGGACGAAGACGGCAACTTCCGCGTCGCCGGACTTGCTCCCGGCCGGTACTATCTTTCCGTGCGTCCTGGCAATGCCACACGCCGCCTTCTGGGTGCGCGTTCTGGTAAGCGTCGCATCGCGTATCCGGCGGTTGTTTATTATCCCGCAGCCACTGAAATGGATTCCGCCACGCCACTCGATCTCACCGCGGCCCAACACGTTACGGTGGAATTTGCGCTGAAGATGGTGCCCGCCTATAAGCTCTCCGGGACCGTGGCCGGCCTCAGTGAGTTTAAACAGGTGAACAGCCCCTGGCTGACTGACCGCGCCGGACAAGTGCTGGCGAGTGCCGACACGTTTGATCGCGGTACCGGCAACTTTGAATTTCAGTCTGTTCCCGCCGGCAACTACATGGTGCGCATCGGGGCCCAGCCCGAAGGCGGCCAGTTTACCTGGGCGCAGCGCACCGTCTCATTAAATGCGGATGTGGCGAACCTCAGGCTGGCCCTTGGCGCCGGAACGGAGATCCCCGTGGTAGTGCGCAATGAACTTTCTGTGGCGGCCGATGGAAAGGGGGGCTTTCCGGGGTTCGAAACCGGATCAGCGTCGCAAGCCGGTTGCGGACGCTTTCCGGTCACCGTGCAACTTCGTCCGGTCGACGTTGGCTCGGGACTTGGAAATAGCATCAGTCAGTCCAATGCAAATAGTTGTGAACCCAAAGTCCCGAGTGTTGCCCCCGGAAAGTATTTCGTTCAGGTCTTTTCCCTGGCCGGCGGATACGTGCAATCGTTGCGCAGCGGCGGAACCAATCTTCTGCGCGAAGAACTGGTGGTCCCCACGGAAGGCAGCGTTCCGCCGATTGAAGTCACCTTGCGCGACGATGGTGGTTCCGTGCGGATCCACGTGAATTCTGACCAGCCTGCCGCCCGATCGTGGGCCATCTTGATGCCGGAATTTGCGCCGCACCAACCTCCCGTGGTGCTGGACATTGCTCCTGGCAGTGAACGTGACTATGGCGGCCTGGCCCCCGGTGACTACAAAGTATTCGTGTTCGATTCCACTGACGGATTGGAATACGCGAACCCTGACGCGCTTTCCGAGTACGGATCCAAAGCCGTGCGGGTTTCCATATTGCCCAAAGGCCAGTCCAGCGTGAGCGCGGAGGTCATACACCGTGAGTAGCGTCCGCATCATCCTACGGTCCTTTATTTTTCTGTTTTCGATCGCTGCGGTTTTTGCCCAACAGCCGGCTCCACCAG
>JANXPR010000335.1 GCA_025357215.1 Acidobacteriaceae bacterium
ACCTGCAGCAATTTATTCCCAGCCATTTTCATAACGCTCTCACAATTGTGGTGGTGGCGTTGATTGGGTCCACCATCATCAAGGGAATTTGCGATTACGCCGGCACATATTTGGTGAACATGGCCGGATTCGGCCTGATCACCGATCTTCGCAATGCTCTCTATGACCGGATCCTGCAACGCTCGACGGCATTTTTTTCGCGCCACGCCACTGGAACTCTGGTTTCCACCATCGTCAATGACATTGAAAAAGTCCAGGTTACGCTGACCATTGCGCTGGCGGAGTTTCTCCAGCAATTTTTCACGCTCATCTTCATGGTGGGAGTGGTGATTGTTCTGGGACATAAACTGTCGATCATCCTGCTGATTTTTGTGCCGTTCATTATTTTGTCGGCCGGGCGCATTGGCCGCCGCGTCCGCAGCACCACCCGCAAGGGTCAGGACAAGCTGGCGGACATTCAGAACATTTTGCACGAAACCATCACCGGTCACCGCATCGTAAAAGCCTTTACCATGGAGCGCTGGGAAAGCGACCGTTTTCGGTCGGCGGCCAGAAAGCTGATCCGCGCGAATTTGAAATCGGTGGCGGCGCAGGCCATCAGTTCGCCGCTCATGGATATTCTTGGCGCCGTGGCGGTTTCTGTTCTGCTCGTGGTCGGCCGCGCGCAGGTCAAGTCCGGAGCCATGACGCCGGGTTTCTTCCTCGGTTTTGTCATCACCGTATTCCGGCTTTATGATCCTGTCCGTAAGATGGCGTTCTTCAACAACAGTTTCCAGCAAGCGCTGGGCGCGTCGTCTGAAGTTTTTCGTTTCCTGGATGAAGTGGACGAAATCAAAGAAAAGCCGGGCGCCATGGCGCTGCCTGCGTTTCGCGATCGCGTGCGGTTTGAGAACATCAAGTTTTCTTATGCCGGAGCTAACGGCAACGAGCCGGACATTCTAAAAGAAATCAATCTCGAAGTACGATCCGGGGAAGTGGTGGCCATTGTGGGTTCCAGCGGCGCGGGAAAAAGCACGCTGGTCCAATTGATTCCGCGATTCTTTGACGTTACGTCCGGTGCCATCAAGATTGACGGCATTGATATCCGCGACGTCAGTTTGTCGTCCTTACGCGCGCAAGTGGGCATTGTGACCCAGGAGACCATCCTCTTCAATGAATCGGTGCGCAACAACATTGCTTATGGCCAGCCGGGCGTGACCCAGGATGCGGTGATCACTGCCGCCAAAGCCGCCATGGCCCATGACTTTATCGAAAAGATGCCGGACAGCTACGACACCATGATCGGTGAAAAAGGCGTGCGCCTCTCTGGCGGCGAACGCCAGCGCATCGCCATTGCCCGCGCTTTGCTCAAGAACGCGCCGATCCTAATATTGGACGAAGCTACGTCCGCCTTGGACGCCGAATCTGAATCCTTGGTCCAGGCCGCGTTGCACAACCTGATGACCGGACGCACGGTGTTCGTCATCGCGCACCGCCTGGCGACGATCCGCCGCGTGGACCGCATTGTGGTGCTGGAGCACGGCTGCATCACTGATTCCGGCACGCACGAAGACCTGCTCACCCGCCTGGGGACCTACCGCAAATTATATGAATTGCAGTTTATGGAATTAGAGCCGAAAATGTCTGCGGAAGAAGGCATTCGCAGTTAATTCCTGTATCCTTACAGGTTCGTTCTGGTCCATCCATGTCCATTCGCTCAATGACCGGGTTCGCTCAAGTGAAGTCCCAGGCCGGGGAAGGTGTCTCTTTCACTCTCTCCCTTAAGTCCGTGAACCACCGCTTTCTTGATCCGCAACTCCGCTTGCCTCCAGACATGGACGAACTGGAGATGAAGATCCGGCGCGCTCTGAAAGAACGATTGGCGCGCGGACATGTGGAAGTGACGCTGGCCATTGACCGCCGGTCGACCGAAGGGTTTGAGTTCAATCGCGAACTGGTTGGCGGATACGTGGCGGCATTTCGTCGCGCAGCAAAAGAATTTGGCACCGTGGGCGAACCGGACTTGAACGTGATCTTCCGCATGCCCGGCGCTCTGGGCGAGGGCGCCAGCCTGGACGGCAATTTCCAGTCAGCCGTGATGACTGCCTTCGATCAAGCGGTTGGAAAGCTCAATGTAATGCGCGAGCATGAAGGTCATGACATGGGCGCGGAACTCCACAAGCGACTTAAAGTACTGGAGCAGGCCGGAGACGAGGTTTCCAAAATGCGTTCGGCTGTTACCCGCGCGGTAATGGAAAAAGTTAGCGGCCGCATGAAAGAGCTGCTGGAAAACAGCAGCTTTGACCAGGACCGCTTATTGCAGGAAGCGGCTTTGCTGGCTGAGCGCAGTGACGTGCAGGAAGAGTTGGTCCGCCTGCAAACGCATATTGAACATTTCCGCAAGTTGCTGGATGGTGGCGGGGAAGTTGGCAAGAAGCTGGACTTCCTGCTGCAAGAGCTGAATCGCGAAGCCAACACCATGCTCTCGAAGACGTCCGGCGTCACCGGCGAAGGCCTGCGCATTACCGAGCTGGGACTGCTGATGAAATCAGAAATTGAAAAATGCCGCGAGCAGGTGCAAAACCTGGAATGAGCGGAATCCTTTTCATCATCTCTGCGCCCTCTGGTTCGGGGAAGTCCACCCTGGTGGCGGGTTTGCGCGGATACGTCAAGGATCTGGAATTCTCCGTCTCGTACACCACGCGCTCGCCGCGGGGCAGCGAAGAAGATGGCCGCGAATACCACTTCACCACGCGCCAGGAATTTGAACGCATGATCTCCGCGGATGGTTTCCTGGAATTTGCCGAGGTCTTCGGCAACTACTACGGTACGGCCCGCAGCGTTTTGGTGGAAGCCGCCCGCCGGGGCAACGACATTCTTCTCGACATCGACGTGCAGGGCGAGCGCCAAGTGAAGCAAAAAATGCCCGACGCCGTAAGCATTTTTGTGTTGCCACCCAGCCGCACCGAACTGGAGTCACGCCTGCGTAAACGAAGCATCAGTGAAAACGTGAAACCAGAAGTGATCCTGCGCCGGCTGGACGAGGCCCGGCGGGAGATTGAGAAGTATCCGAATTACGATTATATTTTGGTGAATGACCATCTGGAGCTGTCGCTGGACACGTTAGTGGCGATCGTCCTGGGTGAGCGGGCCCGGCGCTCTGGGCAACCCCTGGCGCCTGACCAGAAACAATATCTGGAGGCCGCGGAGAAATGTTTGAAGTCCAGAATGGAACTGGAAATCAAAGGTATTCTGGAATCCTTCAACTCTGCTCCCCGCGCATGATTTTCAGCCAGAGGTGATGATATGGCCATGAAACCCAAAGACGGCTTTGACAGCAATTATCGCTATGTCCTGGTGGCGGCGCGGCGCGCACGCCAGCTTTCCGGTGGAGCTCCTCCGCTGGTCAGCACCAACACCCGCAAAGTGACGAAGATTGCCCAGGAAGAAATTGACGCAGGCAAGGTGCAGTTCATTCAAGGCGAAGAAGGCAAAGGCGGAGAGACCAATCCCTCGGTTCCTCCCAAGAGCTAGTTTTGGCGTTGAAAATGGCCTTGCTGGTGTTGCTCTCTGAGCAGGGCACACATCTGACCCGGGCAGTGGTGGTGGGTCTGCTGGCAATTGGTTTTCTCGTGGTGGGACTACACCCCGCGCTGCGGAATCTACCCATGGACGGTGATGAGCCTTCCATCACTCCCAAGGAAGGCCGTATCTTCGTGATTATAGCGGTCTTGCTGCTGGCCGCCAGCGTGAGGGAGTTTGTCCTTTCCCTTTGATGTCCTGGGTGATTGAAACGACAACACCCCGTCCTGCATCCAACGCATTACAATCTTTCTATGAAGGTCGCTCTGGGTGTCTCCGGCGGAATCGCAGCGTATAAAGCCGCGGAACTTGTCCGCCTGTTGCAGGATCGCGGAATTCGCGTGCAAGTCAT
The DNA here is from genome assembly GCA_025357215.1 of Acidobacteriaceae bacterium. Lineage (GTDB taxonomy): Bacteria > Acidobacteriota > Terriglobia > Terriglobales > Acidobacteriaceae > Angelobacter. The sequence goes on from JANXPR010000335.1 coordinate 3,914, forward strand.
CATGACGCGCGCCGCCCAGGAGTTTGTCCGGCCACTCACTTTTGCCGCGCTCAGCGGCGAAAAAGTTATTACAGATTTATTCGGCGCCGGAGCCGAGCAGCCGAATATCGATTCAGCCGTCGAGCACATTGCCGTGGCCCAGGCCATTGACGCCCTGGTCGTGGCGCCCGCAACGGCCGACGTGATCGCCAAGTTCGCTCACGGCGAAGCCAATGATTTCCTGACGACGCTCTTTCTTGCGACGACCGCGCCGGTCGTGGTGGCCCCGGCCATGAACGTGAACATGTGGGAGCACGCGGCCACACAAGCCAACATTGATACGCTGAAGAAACGTGGCGTGAAGATCGTGAGTCCGGACAGCGGGTACCTGGCCTGCGGCATGATCGGCGCCGGACGCCTGGCCGCGAATGACAAGATTGTTGAAGCCGTTTTGTCCGCACTGGGCGCTGTGCCCGACCTGGTTGGTGAAACGATCCTGGTCACCGCCGGTGGCACGCGCGAGCCGATCGATCCTGTGCGCTTCATTGGGAACCGCTCGAGCGGCAAGATGGGATACGCGCTGGCGGAAGCTGCGGTGCGTCGCGGCGCGAAAGTAATTCTGATCAGTGGGCCGACGGCGCTCAAACCGCCGGCGTCGACAGAGTTTATTTCGGTACAGACAGCGGAAGAGATGCGCAACGCGGTGATGGCCCACCTGGACCGCGCGACCATCGTAATCAAAGCCGCCGCCGTGGCCGACTTCACCGTGAGCAAGGTTGCTGACCAGAAGATCAAACGCAAAGGGCCCATGACGCTGGAACTCCAGCCAACGGCGGACATTCTGGCCGAAGTGGGCGCAAAGAAAGGCTCGCGAATCGTGGTGGGCTTCGCCGCCGAAACGTGGAACACGCTGGAGAACGCCCGCAAGAAATTAGTCAGCAAATCGCTGGACGCCATCGTGCTCAACGATGTCTCCCGTGCGGGAATCGGTTTTGATTCTGAGCGCAACGCCGTCACCATCCTTACGCCCGGTGGCGCGGAAGACGTTCCGGAAATGTCTAAATGGGAAGTCGCGCATCGTGTGCTGGACGCCGTGGTCAAGATCAAGGCAGAGCGGGCGCAACAGGCGTCGCGCCGCTAAGCCATTTCGCAGAGGCCAGCCCTGCCTATCTTTTGTTCGGAACCGGCGGTTCCGTTAGACTATTTCCTCAAATGCCCAAGCCACTGGATCCCGAAATCAAAAAACAACTTGCCGCGCGCGTGAACTATTACCGCGAGATGGGCATCTACGACTTTTACCGCCGCCCGGTGCAAAGCCGTTCGGAAGAAGAGGGCATGGAAATCGTCGCGCACGTTCCGGCGGAAGTTTTGCAACCGGCAACAGCCGTTGCCGCGGGCATGAGCGCAGCCGGGAAGAGAATGCCGGCTGCCGAAGACTCGTCCAGACAAGTCGCTCAGAAGAAGCCTGTGGTTGCAGATCAGCCGATGGCCGGGGACTTGCCCGCAGACGGTTTACCCACAATCAAGGACAAGCCGGCGGCGCTCACTCTCATCCGCGAAGACATCGGCGACTGCACGCGCTGCCGCCTGCACAGCGGACGGACGAAACTTGTTTTCGGCGTGGGCAACGTCAACGCGGACATCATGTTTGTGGGCGAAGGCCCGGGCGCCGACGAAGACCAGCAAGGAGAACCGTTCGTGGGCCGCGCTGGACAGTTGCTGAACAACATGATTTCCGCCATGGGCATTAAGCGCGAAGACGTGTACATTGCGAATGTGGTCAAGTGCCGTCCTCCGGGAAACCGCACGCCGGAGAAAGATGAGTGCGATACTTGCTCGCCGTTTCTGATGCGGCAGATTGATGTGATCCGCCCAAAGGTGATTGTGGCGCTGGGCGCGGTGGCCGCCAAGAACTTATTGGCCATCAATGATTCCATGGCCAACCTGCGCGGCCAGTGGTATGACTTCCGGGGAAGCAAACTGGCGGTGACCTACCATCCGGCTTATTTGTTGCGTGATCCGCGCCAGAAGAAGGAAGCTTGGAAAGATTTGCAGATGGTGATGAAGTTTCTGGGGATGCAGCCGCCGGCAAAACCAGCAGCGGAATAAACCGTTTACCGCAGAGGACGCAGAGGGCGCAAAGAAGCTGCGGTCAAAAAAACTAGAGATTCGGCTGCACAGGTACGGCGTCCATTGAATCCTGCGTCAGTTTGAGCACAAATCCACCGCTATCATTCTTGTGCAGTGTTGGACCAGTGTAGTTGTGCGTGTTGCCCTGTGCGTCATTGAACTGGATCTTAATTGGTCCGGTTTCCAGCGGCTTGATCTTGTAAAGAAATTTTCCGCCGGGCGGCAGTGAGTCTTTGCCGAACGTGGCGCCGGGATAGTCCACAATAATGGTCTTGATCGGCTGCTGGCTGGCGTTGACTAGCGTGATCTGTACGACGTGCGAGCCGCATCCGGTGAGGACCAACGCGGCGATCAAAGCAAAGAATAATCTCTTCATTTATTTCTTTTCTTACTTTTTCTCAATCACGCGCGCGCTCAGCACGGCGCCGTTGCGGTTGTCGTGCAGCTTAAGAGGAAACACCAGGATGTTCCAATTCCACCGTTGGCTTTTTTTTGTGGGCAGAGGGGGAAGGCCGCGGAAGCTGCGGTCAACGTACGTTTCGCGCGTGTCTGACACGGTGCGGATAATATCTTTCCACTCGCCGCCAAGCTCGGGGAATTCTTCAAAGCGGTTCTTGCCGATGAACCAGGAAACCTTTTTGTCGTAGAGACGCGCAAAGTATTCGTTTACAAATTGCCAGTTACCGTCGCGGTCCAGGACTTCCAGCACTACGTCATCACCCATGGCCATGGCGATACGAGAATAGAAAAAGGCGCGCGCGTCCACCACAACGGGTTTGCCGCGACGCTTAGCTTCAAAGGAGCGGAGCGCGGCCAGCAGATCGTCGACGGAGCTGTAGCCTTTGAGCAGGTGCATGTCTTCAACGCCGCCGAATTTACGTTCCAGAGTGGCGGAAAGGATAATGATGGGAACTTCCGGACGCTTGTCGCGGAGCGACTGCGCGACTTCCGTGCCAAACTTGCCGGCGCCCAGGTGGTAGTCCAGTACGGCAATGTCAATTTCGTGCAGGTGAGTTTCGGCTTCTTCCACCGACGCGGAACTGATGGCCTCGTATCCGTTCTGGCGCAGGATGGCCGCCCGCAGAATGAGGTTGTCATAGCGGTCGTCCAGCAGCAGCACGCGGATTGGTTTCTTGCTAGCTTCCATCGTTGCTTCTTAGGCTTTTTCTTTAGCCACCTTCGCAGCAATCTCCCGCAGGGTCTTGGCAAAGTCCGGCAGGCGCGCGAACATCGCTGTGCTGCGCAGCCACTGTCGGTTATCAAACGCCGGACTGCCGCTTACGATCGCTCCCGCCTCAATGTCCCCGTGGGTGCCGCTTTGCGCGGTGACCACCACGCCGTCACCCAGCTTGCAGTGCCCGGCCACGCCGGCTTGTCCGGCCAGGATCACGTTCTTGCCGAGCTCAGTAGACCCGGCCAACCCTACTTGCGCGCAGAGCAGAGAATCCGCACCGATCGTGCAGTTGTGGCCGACCTGGACCAGGTTGTCCATTTTGGTGCCGCGACCGATGCGGGTTTCGCCCAGACTGGCGCGATCAACGCAGCTGTTGGCCTGGATCTCCACGTCATCTTCAATCACTACTTTGCCGGTTTGCGGAATCTTGTGCCAGCGGCCCTGGTCGTCCTTGGCGAAACCGAAACCGTCTGAGCCAATGACTACGCCGTTGTGCAGCAGAACGTTTTTGCCCACTTCACAGTTCTCGCGGATCGATACATGCGAGTGGGCGAAAAAATTATTGCCGATTGTTACGTTGCGATAGACCACCGTATGCGGCAGAAGGGTGCAGTTGTCGCCGACGACGACATTGGCGTCAATCACCACATGCGCGCCGATGGATGCCTGGGCTCCAATCTTTGCAGTGGGATGCACTACAGCCGTTGGATGGATGCCACGTTCATAAATGGGCGCCTGGTAGAAAAGCTCCATCGCGCGGGCGTAAGCCAGGTG
>JANXPR010000421.1 GCA_025357215.1 Acidobacteriaceae bacterium
GGATCCGGCCGCAGCCTTGCTGGTGCGTACTGGACATCCGGCGGAAGCCATCGGCTTCCTGGAAGACCTGGTTAAGGCCGTGCCGTGGAACGCTGACTATCAGGTACGTCTGGCACAGGCACGGATCGCCGCTGCACAGAACGCGGATGGCGCCCGCAAGAGTCTGGCCGCCATCGCTGCTAGCACGGGGATCGCGTATGACACGCGCCTGAACGCCGCGCGCTCCCTGAGCGGAACCAACGCGGGCGATCTTGGCAGTAAGGAATTGAATCTGATGGCGGGCGGTGGCTTCATCAATCCAGGTGAAGCCAACCAGCACTATTTCTTTGCGGCGCGACTCAAGGCCGCGGAAAACCTTCCGTCCAGCGTGAGCATTGTGCTCTTGCGGGCCGCGTTGGAGGACTATCCCAACGGTGACGTCGCCCGCGTACCTCTGCTCAAAGCTGCCGGAGCAAATGGCAATTACGAACTGGCCATCGCCGTAATGAAACCCTACTTGCAAGGTAACCTGCTGGACGCGGCTTACCGCGGCCGCCGCAATTCTGATGAAGACGACGAACTACTGGACCAGGATTCCAGCCGTGATGGTACGCCGCGCGAGTTTGGGAAACTGCCGGCCAAGGATTGGGCAGAGATTAACCGCGATCTCGGCCAGGCCTTTGAGAAAACGGGATCGCCGGAGCAAGCAGTCACCTATCTGCGTCGCGCTTATGCTTTGGAACCGGATGCTGCGGTGAAATCGCAAATCAACAAGCAGGTCCAGCAGATTCGCGCGTTACTGCGCCGGCAAACAACAAACGCCGCGCGGCGGCCAATCATCCGCACGGAGTTGGAACAGGAGCACGTGGTACGTCCCCGAGTGCCGGAGCCTGCGGCGTCCAGTCCGCCACCTGTAACCGCGCCAGCGAAGAAAGGAGCCGGGTTATGAAACTTACGCATCGATTTCTAGTTGCGGCTTTGGTTGCGATGGCCGTATCCGCGGTGGTCGGATTGACCGTCTATCAGACGCAATCCAGCCCTACGCGTCCGCTTGATCAAATCATGCCGGAAGGCGCGCTCCTTTACATAGAGGCCAAGGATTTTTCCGGTCTGATGAAAGACTGGAATGCCTCTCCGGAAAAATCCCAATGGCTCAAGAGTGACGACTACCGGGTATTTTCCAACTCGCGGCTGTTTCTGCGGCTGAGCAAAGCGTCGGACGAATTTGCCGTGGCCGCCGGCGTGCCGCCCAACATGAAGTTCTTGAATGATGCGGCGGGCAAAGAAAGTGCGTTGGCAATTTACAACATCGGTGAACTGGAATTTCTTTACGTCAGCCGGATCAACAACAGTGCGTTCCTGCAATCGCCGCTTTGGCAAACGCGCAGCAAATTTCAGCCGCGCATGGCTGGCGGTAAATCGTTTTACACCCGCAAGGACGAACAGTCCGGAAGGGAAGTGGCTTTTGCCGTTGCCGATGACTACCTGATATTGGGGACGCGCGAAGACCTGGTGGCCGGTGCGCTGGAACATCTCACCGGAAACAAGACACATACTCTCAAGCAAGACGGCTGGTATACCAAAGCTCTGGCGGCCGCGCCATCAGCGGCTGGGGACTTGCGCATGGCCATGCATCTGGAACAAATCGCGGTCACGCCTCACTTCCGGACGTATTGGGTGCAACAGAACATCACGGAGATGCAGAGTTACGAAAGCGCCGTTTCAGATCTATATCGTGAAGGCACAAACTATCGCGAAGAGCGTGTGATCCTGCCGGGCAAGGTACGCGACGAAGACAACTCGCTCGGCGCTTCGGCGCAGACCGTTACGGGATTGTTGAATATGGTGCCAAGGGACTACGGTTTCTACCGCGCCGCCCAGACTGACGCTAAGTCCAGCCTGGCCGTGGTAGAGCAAAAAATCATCGCACCACATTTTGGCGCGGCTCCGGTAGAGAAACTGGCTCCACAAGTACAACTGGGTGGCGGACAAACCGGTTCCAATTCTGACATGGAAACCAGAATTGACGTTGAGCCGGCGTCCCGCACGGTAACTGAGAACGCGCGCGTGGGTTTGCAGAAGCAGTTTGATGCGGCCGGGCCGCAAACCATGCTGGTGGTCCAGTCAACGCGGAAGAACAGCGATGGCGTGCTGTTGGGAAATCCCTCTGTTGTGGTGATTGCAGCACAACGCGATTGGGACTTGGCGGCTGTTCAGAAAGCTATCCAGGATGTTGTTGCCCCCGGTTTGACAGCGGCCCGCATGGGAGTGCAGTGGCGGGAAGTGAAAGATGCCGGCGGTTATTTTGAGCTCGATGGGCTTTCTGCGTTGCAAGTGGCAGCCCGCGGCAAACTGCTGTTCTTCGCAAATGACGCAGGGGCTTTGTCCGTTGTGTTGCAAGGCAAGTCGTCCGTTGTCTCGCCGCCGGTGAGCTACGCGGCTGGCTTCAGTCATGCGCGCGAACGCCAGAACTTTTATGACCTTACTGGATTGGTGGACCGAGGTTCCGGATCGCCAGACAACGAACCGCAGTTTTTCTCGCGCAACATTGCCAGCTTCAGCCGGAGCTTTGCGCGCGTGGAGTCAGAAGAGGTGATCGCACGCCAGACAAAGGATAAAATCCAACAGACGGTCACCTATCATTGGACGCAATAGGCAATTTCAGTGCGCGGCTCGGTTTGGTGCTGCTGGTGGTAACGCAGGCCGGAGTGGAGCCGCGTGCAGCGTCAGACCTGCATGCCCAATCTGCGGCAGTTGTACTCTCGCGCCAGTTCTCTGACCCCGATCTTAACTTCATCGCGTTGGACGATCACGGCAATGTTGTAGCCCAGCGCTGGCCAGACGCGGATAAGACCATGGGCGTGGGATCACTGGTGAAGCCGTTTGTGGCCGTGACCTACGGGCGCACGCACAGCTCCTTCCCTAAATTTCATTGCGCCGGCAAGACCACCTGTTGGCTGCCACGCGGACACGGCACGCTCGGCATGACCGATGCTGTAGCTTTTTCCTGTAATTCATACTTCCGCCAGCTTGCAGCCGCGGGAGGTCCCGTGCTGGCCCAGACCGTGCGCGACCGGTTTGGCGTGGTTCTTGACGACCAAGGCATCAGCGGAAAAGCTGTTCCGTTTTCCCTGGCACATTCCTATTTAGAACTTGCGAATTCAAAAGCAGAGCGTGCGGTGGCGCCAGTGATTGACGGTATGGCTCTCTCTGCCCGCCGCGGTACTGGCAAAGCAGTAGGATCGCACCTGCGCAATTTTTCCGTACTCGCCAAGACGGGAACCGCACCATGCACTCACGGGCATAAAGCACCCGGTGACGGATTTGCCCTGGTCATGGCGCCCGCGGACCATCCACGCATTGTGCTTTTAGTCCGAGTGCATGGCAGGCCCGGTGCGACCGCCGCTGATACCGCTGGGCGCATGCTCGCCGCGATTGAATCCGACGGAGCAAGCCAATGAAAGTTGTTTGGAGCGCGTTCCTGCTCGCGTTACTCGCAGTTCCTGCACAAGCCCGGGATGTTCGCATTCAAGTGATGGGACTCTTCCATTCGAAATTGTTTGTCATCACTCCGGTTGCAGGAAGAGTGCTTGAGTGTTCCGCAAATGGTAAACGATGGACGGTGCACGAACCGATGCGCTTGCAATTGGATCCCTCCGTGGTAAGGATCGTCCGAAACGGTGAAGCGTTGGGCGTTGCGGATCTTCAGTGTGACGATGGTCAAAACGGTCCCGCGGAATTTGTTGTCGCGGTGCCGGGCAAGCTGTCGCGTCGTTACTCCGGTAAGCTTGAAGCCATGCCGTCGAAAACGGAGCTGAGCGTCGTTATTGGAATGGAAATGGAAGTTGCTGTGGCTTCCATTGTTGCGGCGGAAAGTCCATCCGGCGCTCCGCTGGAGGCCCTGAAAGCCCAAGCCGTTGCCGCGCGTTCCTTTCTGGCAGCCGGTAAAGGACGGCATCGCGGTTTTGACTTTTGCGATACCACGCATTGCCAGTTTCTCCGTCAGCCGCCTGTTGCCGGTTCGCCCGCAGCACAGGCAGCAGCCGAGACTGTGGGAATGGTCCTGGCCCATCAAGGGCTGGTGTTTGCGGCTATGTACAGCGCCAGTTGCGGAGGCCGGACGCACACCCTGGAAGAACTTGGCATTTCGGTTCGCGACTATCCTTATTTCGCGGTGGCGTGCGATTACTGTCATCAGCATCCGGAAACGTGGGCCGTTGAGTTGTCCGCTGAAGATGCTGCTGCGCTCACGGGTACGGAGGCGTCCCGAATCAAACTCGCGCGCAAGCTTGGCTGGAAGACTGTACCTGGCAATTCCTATGCGCGGCGAGAACAGAGTGGAAGCGTGTTGATTGAAGGCACCGGTAAAGGCCACGGAGTTGGATTGTGCCAGCGCGGCGCCGCGGACATGGCAAAAAAAGGTGCAACCTTCCAACAAATTCTGGCGCTCTACTATCCAAATTCGGCCATCCGGCCATTACCGTGAATCTTTGGTTGGCCGCAGCTCAACTCTAACGCGACGGACCGCACTAGCCGAGCTTGGCGTGCACGGCTTTTAAATACATATTCACCGTGGCGGCGTGTCCCATGATGTAACGGGAGACAAACCGAAATACTGGATTGTAGACTACACCGTCCTCGGTGATGGTGAGAGTGCAGCCGTCCGCAGTGGGAGCAATCTCATAGGTCCATGTGCCACCAAAGGGAAGCTTGGGGTCGGCAATCCTTGTAACCAGCCGCCACGGTGGAGCGGATTCAATGGCTTCAAAGGTGATCGTCTGCCCGCTCTTGTCCGTTTCGCGCCACATGCGGTGCCCATCGTGAGGCGGAAGCTCTTCATACTTTTGAACGCTGGTCCGCCAGGAAGGCGGTCCGCTGATCAGGCCCCAAACGGTGTCGGGAGATTGGTGCAGGGAAGTACTGCGTTGTACAGTGTGCTTCCTGGGCAACAACAGGCCGATGATCAGAATAACCATCAAGGGAATGGCCAGCACCAGAACAATCATCCAAATCCACTTCATATTTGGCTCCTCTTTAATTTGTTTTGAGCGCCGCGTTGCGCCATGGCACGATGCGATGCCTGGGCCAGCAACGCCAAGCCTTCCAGCGCGCGCCTGCGTTCTTGAAGCGGCAGTTGCGCCAAAACGTTTTTTACTAAGCCCGGATCAAGCACAGACTTCTCTGATTTGATGCGGACGCCGGCACGCGTCAACAGGAGCCTGACCTGGCGCCCGTCGTGTGCGCCGCGCTTGCGGACCACATAACGTTGCCGCACTAGCCGGTCCACGGTAATGGACATGGTGGAAGCCGTAACGCCCATATGCTCAGCCAGGGTCCGCAGGTTGGTCGGCTCGATTTCATCCAGATGGTCCAGCACGCTGGCCTGGTGTGCGCTCAAGACGCGCTGGGTCCGCGGATCGCGAACGTGCCGGGTGTGGCACGCGAAATAGATCTGCGGGTAAAAGCTCATGAGCTGGCGAACCTGGTCCAACATAATTGAAATAGAGTTATATCGTAAATAGTTTGATTAGTCAAAGCAAAATATTAATTAACGTGCACGAAAGCCGAAAGTCCTTGAGATCTTGAAATCGCTCCGCTGTCCCGCTCCTGCGTATTAACATATCTGCCATGCGAATATTACTCATTGGAGGCTGCGGGTTTATTGGCCCGTTCGTGATTGGCATACTGCGCCGCGCAGGCCATGAAGTGATCCTGTTCGACCGGGGTTCACGTCCCAACCTTTACTCCGAGCTGGAACACATCAAGGGCGACCGGCGGCGCATTGCGGAGTACGCAGCGGCATTTCGCAAAGCCAAGCCAGATGTGGTGATCGACCTGGTGTTGAGCAGTGGGCGTCAGGCTTCTGAGTTGATGTCCACTTTCAAAGGTATCGCCCGGCGCGTGGTCGCACTCAGTAGCATGGATGTGTATCGGGCTTGCGGAGTACTGCACGGCCTGGAGCCTGGGCCGCTCGAACCGATGCCCCTCACGGAGGACTCGCCGCTTCGAACCAGGTTGCAGACGTACCCGCCGGAACGGATTCAGATGCTCAAGAAAGTTCTGACCTGGCTGGACGACGAGTACGACAAGATTCCCGTGGAGCGGGCCGTGATGGCAGAACCGGACTTGCCAGGAACGGTGCTGCGACTGCCCTTTGTTTATGGTCCAGGCGACTTCGCGAGGCGTTTGTCGCCGATCCTTAAGCGCGTGGATGACGGGCGCAAAGTGATCCTGCTGGACGAAGAAGTATCTCAATTTCGGGGACCGCGTGGCTACGTGGAGAACGTCGCCACGGCCATTGCCACGGCTGCTACAGATGACCGCGCTGCGCGGAGAATCTACAACGTAGCCGAGCCGGTCGCTTTTACCGAACTCGAATGGACGGAAAAAGTGGCAAAAACGGCGGGGTGGCAAGGTGAAATCCTGGTTGTCCCTTCGGAACGAGGGCCAGCGCATCTCAAGCCTCCGGGCAATTGGAAGCAGCATTGGGCGGCCGATTCCAGCCGTATTCGCCGCGAGCTGGGATATCGCGAGACGGTGCTATTGCGCGAGGCCCTGGAAGCCACCATCAGATGGGAAAGAGCCAACCCCCTACCAGTGGACGAAAAGCAGTTCGATTATGCCGCGGAAGATGCTTACCTCAAGGATCTTCCCGGCCGCGCAAGCTGAAGTCGATCGGCGAGTCTGAACGAAGGTGCTGGACCGCAATCAGCAACAGGCGCATGTCCTGAGAACACTCGACAAGTCTGCGTTCATGCAAGTAGACTCAGCACGCTGTTGTCAGAATCCAAGTCACAACGGGGACCGGACCGCATGAAATTCCTGAGCAACCTGGAGCCGATCGCTTACGCGGCATTTCGCATCGTTGTTGGATTTCTATTCGCGTGCCATGGCGCGGAAAAGCTATTTGGGGCTTTTGGAAGCCACGCACAACTCCACGATCCCTGGATGCTTACCGCGGGCCTCATCGAGTTTGCCGGAGGTATTCTGGTGGCTCTGGGTCTGCTCACGCGGATCGCGGCATTTCTTGCCAGCGGCGAAATGGCGTTTGGTTATTTCATGAAACATGCGGGGTGGGGACTGAATTTCTTTCCGATCGTGAACCATGGAGAGTCTGCGGTACTTTATTGCTTCGCGTTCTTTCTCATCGCCTGCAAGGGCGCCGGCAAGTTTGGGGCGCAAAAGGACTAAAAGCCCAAAGGGCGGTTTCCTCGCTACGCGCGCGTGCCAGCGGAGAGGGAAACCTTGTAGGCATCTTTGTAGGCATCAAGGCCCCGCGCCAACTGAGGCAACGCTTCTTTCGTTGCTTCGGTCGTGATGCCCACGCCGATGCGAAAACGGTTCGGCATTTCAAAGAAATGCCCCGGAACCACGCTGGTCTGGAAGTCACGGCGCAGCGTTTCACACAAAGCGTCCACATCGCCGTGCTTCAGGCGAGGGAAGACCACGGTCCCGTAGTCCGGCCAATAAAAGTCAAGATCATCACGTTGCGCAAGGAAGTCGCGCAGCAGCTTGCGGTTGGCGTCCAGCATGGCCTTCATGCGCGCGGAGATCATCGGCAGCTTCTCAAAAGCAATCACGCTGAGCGCTTCTGCCGGATAAGCGTACGTGGCTCCGTGGACGTCATGAATGTGCCACATGCGTGCGGCCAACTCGTGGGGTGCAAGAATCCATCCGCAGCGCAGCCCGCTCAGCCCGTAGGCTTTGGTCAGACTGGTAGTGATGATGAACCGCTCGGGATCCAAATGAAACGCGCTCCGCGGCTCACTTTCAAACAGCATCTCGCGATAGACCTCATCCACCATCACGTACGCATTGTTGCGCGCGGCAAGATCTGCAATTTTGCGGAGATCTGAGTCCGGGGTAAGCGCTCCGCTGGGGTTATGCATGTTGCAGAGCGCGATCACGCGAGTGCGCGGCGTGAGGTTGCGTTCAAGTTCATCCAGATCAATTGCAAAGCTGTTTTCCGCGCGGCGCTGAAAACGCTTGATGGTCAGTCCCAAGTAGCGTGCGGCGCCCAGCATAGGATCGTAAGTTGGTTGTTCGATCAGGAGTTCGTCGCCGGGTTCGGTAGCTCCTGCCAGCGCGAGATAGTTGGCGAAGGACGTACCCAGTGCGCTTACGACGCACTCTTGCGGCACGCGATAACGCTGCGCAATGGCCGCAAGCAACGGATCATAACCGTAACCGGTGGTTCCGTTGATCTCCAGTTGGTCAATCGTCACGCCCAGATCGGCCAAAGGAAAGCTGACAACGCCGCTGGTGGCCAAGTTATATTTTGCCGTCGAGTGCAGCTTAGACCATTCCATGTAGGCCGACCCCGCAGTCGCGCGGATGGCTGTGGTGGGAGTAGTTGCGCTGTGGCGGGTTTTGTCAGAAGAGGCAGTCATGCGCGCGAAGTCCTCTTCCAAAGGTAATACACGGGGACTCCAGCCGCCAAGATCAAGAAGCCGATCACGGTATTTCCGGGGAACTTGTAAACGGTAACGGCCACCACGGCCAAGCACGCTGTGCAGAAGGTGGCGGTGGTAAAGGGATGTCCGGGAACGCGGAAGGCGGGCTCTTCCGTCGATGCCGGAGACTGCATTGCTCGTTTGCGCAAGACGAACAGGCAACTGGCGGTAAGCGCCCAGAAGATGGCGTCCATGGAGATAACGTAGTTCAAAATCTTTTCGTAGCTACCCGTGAGCAGGATCACCATGGTCCATATGCTTTGCAGGACGATGGCTGCCACAGGCACTCGCGTCTTGGGATGAACCTTGGCCAGTTGGCGAAAGAACACGCCGTCTTGGGCCATAGCGAAATAAACGCGCGGTGCGGTGAGTACGCTCTGGCTCAGAAATCCCAGGATGGAGACCGCGATTCCCAGAGCGATAATGGTTGCGCCGCGTTGCCCCATGGCGATGCGCATCACCGCCGATGCGGGAGTAGGAGTGTGCGCGAGCGTGTCCACTCCCAGCACGCGCACGCACACATAGTTGACGGACGTGTAGAGCACGGCCACGCCGATTACGCCTAGCACTAGTGCGCGCGGCATGTCGCGTTTAGGCTCTTTCATCTCTCCGGCCACAAAGCTAGCGGTCTGCCATCCGCCGTAAGCAAAGACTACCGGTACCATGGCAGCCCCGAACATGGTCAACAAGCCGGATGACAGCGGCTGATCGAGGACGGGGGTCCATTGAACGTGAGCGCCGTGAACCAGAAAAGCGCCTGCGCCTACCAGCAACGCAATCGCAAAAATCTTGATTACCATCAAACCGCTTTGCACCGTGCCACCGGCGCGTACGCCGAGACAGTTTACCAGCGTGAGAACGAGCAGCGTGACAATCGCAACCTGCCAATCGGCGGCGTGAATACCAGTCAGGTCCAAAAAGTAGCGCGAAAAAATTACGGTGACGGCGGCCATGCCTCCGGTCTGGATCACCAGCAGGAGCACCCATCCGTAAAGGAATGCGACCAATGGATTATAAGACTCGCGCAGGTAGGCGTACTGTCCGCCGACTTGCGGCATGCGGCTGGCAAGTTCAGCCCAGATGAAAGCGGCGGTCAAAGCGAGCAAGCCGCCGGCGATCCACGCGCCCAAAACCAACGCTGGTGTGTGAACGCGCTGGGCCACCACGTACGGATTAATAAATATGCCGGAGCCGATGATGCCGCCCATCACCAGCATGGTGGCGTCAAAAAGACCCAGGCGGCGAGCTAACGGCGGAGAAGAATTGGCCGGGGAAGACTCGGGCGACGAAGACGCTGCGGCGCTCATCTGCCCTGGCGGGAAATTCTAATTCCCGAATGGCTGTTGGCATTGTCGTGAGCGGAACACCTCACGCTTTAGCTCTTTTTCTGCGCTTGGTAATGGCAAAGCGCGCCAGCAGGCGCTGGCCTAACATGCCAAAGAGGAATGAAAGCGCGAACAGTGCGCTCATGTAAGTTGGTCCGTGGCTGAAGCGCGCAACCAGATATTCATGGACGGCGAATCCGGCCAGCCCAGCCACGGCTCCAAAGAGAACCGGCGTGAGCATGATGACCACGTTGGGGACCATGCTGTCGTTTTTGCCGGTCATGAGGGAATGTGCCGCGGAGAAAGACGAGCCGAGCAGTCCGAAGAGAAGTACCGGAGCCACCGTGCGCACCGGGCCTTGCAGCAGCAGGAACGGCAGCAGCGCGACAACGGCCAGTGCGCAGATGATCAGCAGAATGCGGAGATGGTCGCCGGCCAGGCGGGTGCGATAGTACTGGTTGGTGGAAAACTCGTCGCGCAGCTTCATCGCGTCCGTCAGGCGGTCCACGGTAATTTGTTCGTCGGGCACGCTGAGCAAGGTTTCCATGGCGTGGCCTTGCCAGGAAGAAATCTTCAGGGCTTCTTCGCGAAGAATCGCGGCGCGCGTGGCCAGTTCGCTTTTGTTGAGTCCGTAGACGGCAAAGCGTTGAGCGGCGTTCAGGCAGACCAGGCCGCCTTCAATGTCATTGCTGTCCAGGCAGCGCATCACGTTGTCAATCTGGTCATGAGCGGCGGCCGCCCAGGATTTGTCGTTGAGTCCGCTGCGGCGTTCCAGAAAGGCCAACTCAACGCGGAAAGCTTGGGCTTCACGCAACAAGCGCGCAAGAACGCGCTGATCTTCAAGGGACGCTTTGCGGCGCGGACGCGGCGGTTGCGGCACGGAATCAAGGTGCGGCTGCTGGGATTGCGGCATCGAAGCTTGCTGTTGCGGAACCTGCTGTTGCAACTCCGGGCCAGGCTGGGCCAGGCGCGGCGCTGTTCCCAAGTGGGAGAGCAAAGCTTTTTCCTGCGAGTGACTCAGCTTTTGAATTGCGGCCGGAACCTGCATCCATGCGGCTTCACCAATCTCTTTACGATCAGGCATGCTCTTCTCCTGAAGTACAGACATTTTCCAGAACATCACCACCTTGGGTACGCCGTTGTCAGAATAGCTGATGGTGCCGAGATAACTGCCCAGCTGGCACTCGCAGCCGGTTTCCTGTTCCACTTCGCGCAGAGCCGCTTCCTGAAAAGATTCACCGTCTTTGACTTCGCCTTTAGGAAGGGTCCAATCACGCTCTTGTTTGCGGAACACGACGAGCACTTCTTCGCCGCGTTCTGAGCTGCGCTGGATAATGCCGCCGGCAGCTTTGATGACCGGGTTCTCCGCGGGAGCAATTGAAGTTGCCATAGATTGATGACGAATGATGAAAAATCTAAAACATTGGATTGTAATGCCTAAGGCCGGGAACGTAACCCATTGATTTTCAGAAAATTTTCATGCGAGACAAAAAACGGAGATGACTGGCGAGTACGGCAACACTTAGCAGATGAGGAAAAAACGAGAAAAGTGCTCCCTGGCCTTAATCCTTTTGAGGAATGATGGGTGGCGTGTACTCCTCAACGCCACGCAGGATTTTTCCCACCGGAGCGATGTGCAGGTAGTAGACGAAAGGATGGGGCAGAGCGCCTTTGTCCACACGCTCCAGTTCGTAAAAAGTTCCTCCGACGGAGATGGTCAAACTGGGGTTTAGCCATGTTGGGCGGGCGAGCGCGGTGGCGACGCGCAGGCGGTTGTAGGGCAAGCTGGTTACGCTGTCCGGCGGCAACTTACTCACGCGTTCTGCTGCGCGGCGACGGTTGATAAAACTCTTGAGTCTAAAGAACAAGAAGACTGGGAAAGTCGGCACAACTTCTGAACTGATCAGTCCAGTAGCGAAGCGGGCAAACCCTTCCAGGAAGAAGTAGAACAGAAGAAACGAGATGGGATAGAGAAAGAACTCCAAAGTCACCATCATTAATACGCCCGACTGAAATACCTCGGACGTGTGGGCGATGTGCCGTCCCCATAGATTCATGCGGGCGGTAACAAAGTGCACGTAATGGACGGCCATGAGATAACCGAACGCGAAAAACTGAAACAAGCCGGTCCATTTGGCGGCGGTGGTCGCGCGCGGCAAAGATTCAGGAGGGTGTTCCCGCCGGAAGCTGGCGGGACAAAACGAAAGCAGAACATCGCGCGCAAAGCTTTGCATAGGCGGCTGCGAATCTGTTGGCGGGGTTAGCCGGCGGAGACTTCTTCGCCGGTCCCCAAGTAGGCGCGGCGCACATGTTCGTTGTTGAAAAGCATGTCGCTCGGGCCTTCCAGGGTGATGCGTCCTACTTCCATGACGTATCCGTAATGGGAAACCTGGAGCGTATAGTTCACGTTCTGGCCGACCAGAAGAATCGTTACGCCCTGGTGGGCGATGTTGGCGATGAACTCAAAGATTTCGTCCACCAGCTTCGGCGCCAGGCCCAGAGACGGTTCATCGAGCATGAGCAGTTGCGGCTCAGACATCAGGCCGCGTCCGATTGCGCACATCTGCTGTTCGCCGCCGGAAAGAGTTCCGGCCATTTGGCGGCGGCGTTCCTTGAGTCGCGGGAAAAGGTCGTAAATTCGTGTCAGGCTGCCGTGGGCTTTGTGGCGGAAATTGGGAAGAAAGCAGCCCATCATTAAATTCTCTTCAACAGACATGTTGGGCCAAAGCTGGCGGCCTTCCGGGACCAGGCTGATGTGACGATTCACGCGCTCGCGCGCCGGAAGTGCGGTGACGTCTTCGCCGTTCAGGATGACGCGTCCGGTTTTGGTGGGTAGCACTCCGGCAATGGTGTTGAGCGTGGTGGTTTTGCCGGCGCCGTTCGAGCCGATGATGCACGTGACTTTGCCGCGGGCCACGGAAAACGAAATGCCCCAGAGCACCTGCGTGACGCCGTAACTCACGTCAAGGTTTTGGGCTTCCAGCAGCTTTTCCGCGGGGGCCTGGCTCACGCAACGTTTACCTGAAGTTTGGATTTGCCCAGATAGGCTTCAATCACGGAATCGTCGTTCTGGATTTCGTGGGGCTTGCCTTCCGCTAGTTTTTGTCCGAAATTCAAAACAGTGATGCGGTCACACACGGCCATAATGGCTTTCATGTCATGTTCCACGTACATGATGGTGGTGCCGCCTTCGCGGATCTGGTGGATCAAATTCATCATGGATCGGGTTTCCGTTCCGGTCAGACCGCCGCAGATTTCGTCGAGCAGAAGAAGATCCGGCGCGGTAGCTAGCGCGCGGGCAACTTCCAGCCGCTTCTGTTCACCCAGCGACAGCACAGACGCCATATGGCTGGCTTTATGTTCTAGACCAACGAGTTTCAGGACTTCCATGGCTTGCTCTTTTGCGTGGCTGGTGCGGGCGACAGCTTTGCGGCCGTAGTGAATCGCCAGCTGCACGTTTTCCAACACGGTCATGGCTTTGAACGGACGCACAATCTGGTGTGTGCGGGCCACGCCCTTCTTGACCAAGGTCGCCGAGTCCACGCCGGTAACGTCTGAGCCACGCAGATGGACTTTGCCGGCAGAAGGACGCACGGCTCCGGTGATCAGGCTGAACAGTGTGGTCTTGCCGGCCCCGTTAGGGCCGATGAAGCCACAGATCTGTTTCTCCGGGATATCGAAGCTAACGTCCTTGAGAGCCGCCACGCCCCCAAAGTACTTGGTCAGGGTTGTTACTTCCAGGATCTTCACTACGTTTACTCCTCAACAGACGTGCCAGCCGCTGCAAGAGTCCCAGCAGGCCGTCTGGTTCAAACAAAATAATGGCTATTAATAATGAGCCGTAAAGGAGAAGGTGGATATTGGGGAATTTTGCCACCAATTCTTCTTCTACGATACCAAATATTACGCCTCCCATGACGGCTCCCCATACAGTACCAATGCCTCCAATCACCGGCATCAAAAGGATGGAAATACCGGTTTGGAAGGCAAAAACGTCTCCAGGATAGAAGAAAGCGGCCCGGCGGGCGTAAATACCCCCTGCAATGCCCGTCAGCACGGCGGCAATGGCGTGGACCCAGAGCTTAGCGTAATAAGGTTTCACTCCCAGGTCGGCGGCGGCGTCTTCGTCCTGCTTGATGGCGCGCAGCGCCAGTCCGAACTTGCTACTGGCTATCAACGAGGAAACGAGAAACGCCAGGGACACGGCAGCGATAGCCGAGAAATAGTGTTCCGTGGGGTTGTACTGCTTTTCATCAATGCGGTAACCACCCGCGCCGCCGGTGATGTCCAGGTTGTTCATAACGACTCGCACGGCTTCCGTGACGCCGATGGTGGCGATTACGAAATAAGGTCCGCGAAGACGGAACGTGGGAATCCCGATGATAAAGGACGCGACCGCAGCCAGTATGCCGCCGCATAGAAAGCCCAGGTACGGGCTGTATCCGGCATGCATCAGCAGGCCCGTTGTGTACGCGCCGATCCCGTAGAAAACGGCGAAGCCGAACGATACTTGACCGGCCATGCCGCCGAGCAGGTTCCATGCCAGGCTGGTGGTGGTCCAGACGGCCGTGATGAAGATGAGTTTCATCACGTTGGCGCTCGTGCCGGTTACGGGCACCAGCAGCAAGCACGCCAGAAGCAGCCAGGGTAGAAGAGCTTTTACCCAGCCGCCCATACCCGAAGGAAGCTTCATGTGAGCCGCCGTTTCCGGGTGAACATGCTGGCTAGCCCCTTGGGCATGATCAGCAACACCACAACCAGCAGCGCGAACGAGATAGCGGGTTGCAGGCTGTCCGGCAAAATGTACTTGCCGTGAAATTGAATTTGCGGACCAAACGTTTCCACCACGGCAAGTACCACCGCACCCAACGCCACGCCGGAAACGGAATCCAGCCCGCCCAGCACAATGATCACAAACGAGCGCAGCAGGAACTGGCGGCCAAAGTCGGGACTAAACGTGTAGATCATGCCCAGCAGCGCTCCGGCAAATCCGGCGAATGCTGTGCCCAGGCCGAAGGTCAGCCGCGACGTGCGGCCGTCGTCCACGCCAACGATCTGCGCGGCGTAAGGATTCTGAATCAACGCGCGCATCGATCTTCCAAACCAGCTGCGGTTAAAGACGATCTGTAAAACGATCAAACAAACCACAGCCGCGGCAAACACGATCAGGTTTACTTCTGGCACGGTGATCTGGCCGATGTTCACGGCAGAAAGCGTACGCGGCGTGGTAATGGAGCGATCGTCGTTGTGCCAGACCATGTAGGCAAAATTCTGCAAGACGAGCCAGAACCCGAACATCAGGAGCAGGGAAGCCAGCGTTGGCGTATCTGATTTAGGAAGCCAGCGAACCAGGAGCCAGTGCACGCCCATGCCGAAAAGAAAAAACACCGGTAGGGCGAGCACCGCACCAAACAGCGGATCAATGTGGAACCGCTCGTAGAGTTCAAACGCAAAGTAGGCGCCCAGCATCAGGAACCCGGCGTGGGCCAGGTTCACGATCTTCATCACGCCGTAAATCACGGTCATGCCTACGGCCATGGCGGCGTAAACGCCGGCCAGCAGCAGGGCCGAGATCAACAGGTTCAGGAATTGCGAAAAGTCCATGTATGGGTTGCCGGACTACTTTCCAGGGGTTGGAGCTACCGGCTCACCCGTGGCCGCATCCTTCGGGAACACGATGTCCACTTTGTTGTCAGGCTTGTTCTGCGTGATCACAAAGGGATATTCGGTTTGTCCGTTGGCGCCGAACTTCAGAACTTGTCCGGGAAGGATAGAGCCTTTGAGTTCGGCCTTGCGCAAGGCATCGCGGATCTTCGTTTTGTCCAGGCTGCCGGCGGCTTCAATGGCCTGGGCCAGAATGCGCATGCCGTCATAGGCCGGAGCCGAGTACCAGGAATCGACGTCGTGTCCGGTGAAGGCCTTGTATTCGTCGTTATATTTCTTCACTTGCGGATAAGGCAGCTTGTTTGACCACCAGATTCCGGCAAAGATGTAGTCGGTGCCTGCTCCTAGAGCTTTGCGGGCGTCAGATTCCGGACCGCGCGCGCCGTAACTTACCATCTGGTGATGCAGCCCATGCTGGAGGTATTGGCGATGCATGGTGATGTAGTCCGGCAGGTGGGCGTCCGAGAGGAAAATGTCCGCTCCGGAGTTTTTTACTTTTTGCAGGATGCCGGCAAAGTCCGTGGCGTTGAGCTCGAACTTTTCGTTCATCACAATCTGAAAATAGCCTTTGTGCTTGTCAGACCATCCGGTGAAGCCGTTTACGTAGTCAATGCCGTGGTCAGTATTTTCCACCACCATGGCGACTTTAAGGCCTTTTTTGAGCTTGCCCTGATCAATCAGGCTGCCCAGAAATTCCGCGCTGGTGGTGCCGATGAGCAGAACGGGGCTCAACGATCCAAACGTATATTGATAGCCTTTGGCGAAGATGGCTGTTGCGCCCGCGCCGGTGGTGATCCACGGCGTTTTGTAGCGATCGGGCATAACGGACTCAGCTTCGCCCAGTGCGGTGGAGTATCCGCCCAGCACGGCGATCACGTTGTCTGAGCTCATGGCGCGCTCGGTGAGCGACGCGGACTTGGCGGAATCGGAGCCGTCATCGTAGAAAATTTCCTTGATCGGCAGTTTCTTCTTGAGCGACTTGATCATGATGCCGCCGCCGTCGTTGATCTGCTTGATGGCCAGTTCAATGCCTTCCTTCTGATACTGTCCGGGCTTGCCTTCCTTGCCGGTGATGGGCAAAACCACTCCGATGGTGATGCTGTCCTGGGCGGCGGCAGCGAGCACGCTCAGGCTGCCGACCAGGAGCGCGAGTACCAGTAGACGGCCAATCGTGAAACGATAGTGCGAAAGATTTTTCATGGTTTCCTCCGTGAGACGAGTGGCCGCGGCCCGTAATCGGGTGAGACCTTTGGCCTTTCCACTTGAGACTTCGAGCGTCAGAATTATCGTGCTGCATAATATAGCCCGTCCTGCGCGATTAACAAGAGCAGAGTTAGGTACGGGACGTAGCCAGGGTTGCATATTGGTGGCTGGCCCAAGATCGGCCGCGAACGATGGGACGCTTCAAGTCCCAGGATTGTTTTGTCGACTTGGTGCAACCGAGCGTTCCCAAAAATGGAGTCCGAACAGAAAATAAGATGGCGCTCACAGTCCGCATGTGAATCAGACAGAGTCGTG